>JAJZQK010000140.1 GCA_021847625.1 Chloroflexota bacterium | reverse complement strand
TCATGCAGCAACCCCACGGCCGCCTGGCCGGCGTCGCCACCGCGGGCTTCTTCGCCCTCGGCATCAGCGCCTACCGCCTGCTGAGGAACACGGGGGACCGGGAGTTCTTCACCCGCTCCTTCCGCATCGCCGCCGTCTACGCCCTCGTCGGCAGCCTGCTGATTATCCCGGTGGGGCACGCCCAGGCCCAGCACGTGGTGCAGGCGCAGCCGATGAAGATGGCCGCCGCCGAGGCCCTCTGGGAGAGCGAGGACCCCGCCGCCCTCTCCTTGTTCACGATCGGCGACGAGCAAAACCTGCGCGACGTGTTCTCCATTCGCGTCTCGCCCTTACTCACGCTTCTCTCCTACGGCACGCTCCAGGGCCAGGTGCAAGGGATCAGGAACCTGCAGGCCCAGTACGAGCAGCAGTACGGCCCCGGCGACTACGTGCCTCCCGTCGCCATCTCCTACTGGTCGTTCCGCCTGATGGTCGGGGCCGGCTTCCTGATGGCGCTGCTGACGATGGTCGCCGTCTACCTTGTAGTTCGGAGGCAGATCGTCCGCTACGGCCGCTTTCTGTTGCTGCTGGTGCCGGCCATCGGCTTGCCCTACCTGGCCAACACGACCGGCTGGCTGCTGACGGAGATGGGCAGGCAGCCGTGGATCGTCAACGGCCTGATGAAGACGGCCGACGCCGTCTCGCCCACGGTGCCAGCGGGCATGGTCCTCATCTCGGTGATCGGCTTCACGCTGCTCTACGGCGCTCTGATGGTGGCCGACGCCTACTTGTTGCTGAGATACGCTACGGGCGAACCGGCGGCCGAGGAAGAACCTTCGCCGCTGGGCGCCTACTAGGCACAGAGGAGGCCTGCAATGGACTTGAACGTGTTGTGGTTCACTCTGATCGCGGTGCTGTTCTCCGGCTTCTTCCTATTGGAGGGGTTCGACTACGGCGTGGGCATCCTCCTGCCCTTCCTGGGGAAAGGTGATGCCGGCCGGCGGGTGATAATCAACGCCATCGGCCCCTTCTGGGACGGCAACGAGGTCTGGCTGCTGACGGCGGGCGGGGCGATGTTCGCCGCCTTTCCCCACTGGTACGCCACCCTGTTCAGCGGCTTCTACCTGGCGCTCGTGCTGATGCTCTTCGCGCTGATCCTGCGCGGGGTCGCGTTCGAGTTCCGCAGCAAGGACCGCAGCCCGCGCTGGCGCGGCTTCTGGGATTGGGTGATCTTCGGGGGGAGCCTCATCCCCGCCCTGCTCTGGGGCGTGGCCGTCGGCAACCTCATCGCGGGCGTCCCCGTCGACGCCAACATGAACTACGTGGGCGGCTTCTGGAACCTGCTGAACCCCGTGGCGCTCTTGGGCGGGCTGGCCTTCGTGGCCCTCTTCACCCTCCACGGCGCCGTGTACCTGGGTCTACGGACGGAGGATGATATCCGCGAGAGCGCCCGGGCGACAGCAACCCGGCTCTGGCTGCCGACGGTAGCTATCGTCGTCGTGTTCCTGGGCGCGGCGTTCTTCGCCACCGACATCTTCGCCAAGCCCGACGCCAACCCGACGTTCGTGGCCCTCGCCGCCGCCGTCACCCTGCTCTTGACGGCGCTGTTCCTAGGCGCCCGGCGCGAGGGATGGGCCTTCGTTACGACGAGCCTCACCGTCGTCCTCGCCACGGTGACCGTCTTCATGGGCCTCTTCCCGCGGGTGATGATCTCCACCCTCAACCCGGCCTGGAGCCTGACGATCTACAGTGCTTCCTCCAGTCCGTACACGCTGCAGGTGATGACGGTTATTGCCCTCATCTTCGTACCTGTTGTGCTCGTCTACCAGGGCTGGACCTACTGGGTCTTCCGGGCCCGGGTAGGGAAGACCCACCGGCTGGAATACTAGGCCGCGATGAACCTCGATCGCCGCCTGCTGGCGCAGGCCCGCGCCGTACAGATCTATCTGGCGCTCGCCGTCGGCGCGGGCCTGCTGACGGGGGTCGTGGTCGTCCTCCAGGCCTATCTGCTCAGCCGGGTGGTCGGCCAGGTCTTCCTCCGCGGACAGGCGCTGGCCGAGGTGCAGCCGGGGCTCGCCGCCCTCTTGCTGGTCATCGTCGCCCGCGCGGTCCTCACGGGCGTTCGTGAGACTGTCGCGCAAGAGGCCGCCGGGCGGGTCAAGGCCTGGCTGCGCGAGCGCCTGTTCGGCCACCTGCTGGCCCTGGGGCCCCTCTACGCCTCGCGCGAACGCACGGGTGAGCTCGCCAACACGGCCGTCGAGGGCATCGAGTCGCTCGACGCCTACTTCAGACAGTACCTGCCGAACCTCGCCCTGGCCGCGCTCGTGCCGGTCACCATCCTAGTCTTCGTCTTTCCCCTCGACTTCATCTCGGGCCTGGTCTTTCTCCTGACGGCGCCGCTCATTCCGGTCTTCATGGTCCTCATCGGCAAGATGGCCGAGGCCCTGACGAAACGGCAATGGGGCGTACTGAGCCGGATGAGCGCCCATTTCCTGGACGTCGTGCAGGGGCTGCCCACGCTCAAGATGTTCGGGAGCAGCCAGGCCCAGGCGCGGATAGTCGCCGACGTCAGCGATCGCTTCCGGCGGACGACGCTGGGCGTGCTGCGCGTGGCCTTTCTTTCCGCCCTTGCCCTCGAGATGCTGGCGACCATCAGCACGGCCATCGTGGCGGTGCAGGTGGGACTGCGGCTACTGTACGGTCTGCTCTCGTTCGAGCAGGCCTTCTTCGTCCTCGTCCTAGCACCGGAGTTCTACCTGCCGCTGCGCGCTCTCGGCGCCTCCTTCCACGCCGGCATCTCCGGCGTCACAGCCGCCCAACGCGTGTTCGCCATCCTGGAGACGCCGGCCCCGGTCGGTACGAAGACAGCCCCATCTCCAGGTCCGGTCCTGCGCTTCCCCATCGCCTTCGCGGACGTCCATTTCGCCTACGACGAGGGCCGCCGTCCGGCCCTGCGGGGCGTGTCGCTGACGGTCGAGGAAGGCGAGAAGGTCTCCCTGGTCGGCCCCAGCGGCGCCGGCAAGAGCACCGTCGCCCGCCTCCTGCTGCGCTTCGGCGAGCCCGACCGGGGGGAAATCCTGGTCGGCGGCCCGCCGTTGCGCGAGGTCCCGCCGGGCGAGTGGCGGGCACAGGTGGCGTGGGTGCCCCAGCGGCCACACCTGTTCCCCGGCACGGTGGCCGACAACATCCGCCTCGCCCGCCCGGGGGCAAGCCTAGCCGAGGTCGTGGAGGCGGCGGCGCTGGCCCGGGCCGACGAGTTCATCCGCGACCTGCCGGACGGCTACGAGACGGTCGTCGGCGAGCAGGGTCTGCGCCTCAGCGGCGGGCAGGCGCAGCGCCTGGCCATCGCCCGCGCCTTCCTGAAGGACGCGCCGCTGCTCCTATTGGACGAGCCGACGGCCAACCTCGACCTAGTGGAGGAAGCCCGGCTCCAGGAGTCCCTGGGCCGGCTGCTGGCGGGCCGCACGGCGTTGATCATCACCCATCGCCTGGACACGGCGGCGCGGGCGGATAGGGTCGTGGTGCTGGCCGAGGGGCGGGTGGTGGAAATGGGGCCGCACCGCCAACTGGCGGCCCAAGAGGGGGTCTACCGACGATTACTGACGACCTACGCGGGGACAATATGAGACACCCCTTGGGACGGTTGTTGCGGCTGCTGGCACCGCTCTGGGGGTGGATCACACTCTCGGCGCTGCTGGGCTTCGCCACGGTGGCCAGCGGGATCGGCCTGCTGGCGACGGCCGCCTACATCATCGCCAGCGCCGCCCTCCACCCTTCCGTGGCCGATCTCGCCGTGGCCATCGTCGGCGTGCGCTTCTTCGGCATCTCCCGGGGGGCCTTCCGCTACCTGGAGCGCTACGTCTCCCACAACACGACGTTCCTTCTACTAAGCCGCCTGCGGGTCCGCTTCTACGAGGCCCTCGAACCGCTGGTGCCAGCGCGCACCCAGTCGCAGAGGTCCGGCGACATCCTCACCCGCCTCGTCGCCGACGTGGAGGCTTTGCAGCATTTCTACGTCAGAGTCGTCGGGCCGGCGGTCGTCGCCGTGCTGGTTATGTTGCTGATGTGGTTCCTGATGGGCTCGTTCGACCAGGGGCTGGCCTGGGTCACGGTGGGCTTCCTGCTCGCGGCGGGCCTGGCCCTGCCCCTCCTCACGCATTTCCTCGGCGCCGGGTCCGCCGCCCGGCTGGCCAAGACCCGGGCGGAGGTGACGACGGAGGTGGTGGAGGGAATCCAGGGAATGGCGGACCTCCTCGCCTATGGACAGGAGGAACGGCAGGCCGAGCGCGTGCAGGGGCTGAACCGGGCCTGGCTGGGCGAGCAGCGGCGCCAGGCACGCCTGAGCGGTCTCCACGGCGGGCTTAGCGTGCTCGTCGCCAACGGCGCGCTGTGGGTGGTGGTCGTGCTGGGGATATCGCTGGTCGCCGGTGGCCGTCTGGACGGGCGCTATCTACCCGTGCTAGCCCTCGCCGCTCTGGCCAGCTTCGAGGCGGTCGCGCCCCTGCCCCAGGCCCTCCAGTATCTGGGCACGAGCCTGGAGTCGGCCCGCAGGCTCTTCTCGTTGCTGGATGCCCAACCGGCGGTGATCGACCCGCCCGCGCCGTCGCCCGCCCCGGCAGGCTTCGACCTTCGCGCGCGCGACCTGCGCTTTCGCTACGGTCCGGACGAACCGCTGGCGCTGGACGGGGTTAGCTTCGACCTGCCCGAGGGCCGGCGGCTGGCCATCGTCGGGCCCAGCGGGGCGGGCAAGTCTACCCTCGTGCAGGTCCTCCTCCGCTTCTGGGACTGCACGGACGGCGAGATCCTGCTGGCGGGACGTGACTTGCGCGAGTACCGGCAAGAGGACGCCAGGCGTCTGTTTGCCGTCGTCTCCCAGCGCACGCACCTTTTCAACGCCAGCATCCGCGACAACCTGCTCATCGCCCGGCCGGGGGCGAGCGAAGAGGAAATGGTTCGCGCCGCCGAACGGGCGCAACTGCATTCGTTCGTGCAAACGCTTCCCCGGGGCTACGACACGTGGGTCGGCGAACAGGGCCTGAGCCTGAGCGGCGGCGAGCGCCAGCGCGTGGCCATCGCCCGCGCCCTCCTGAAGGACGCGCCGATCCTCATCCTGGACGAGGCCACGGCCCACCTGGACAGCCTGCACGAGCGCGAGGTAACGCGCGCCCTGCGCACCCTTATGGAGGGACGCACCACGCTGACCATCACCCACCGCCTCGTGGGGCTGGCGGAGATGGACGAGATCATCGTGTTGCAGGCCGGCAGGGTGGTCGAGCACGGCCGGGAAGCGGAGCTGCTAGCCGCCGGTGGCCTCTACCGCCGCCTCTTCCACCTTCAGAACCAGGCGCTGGCCATCGTCTGAATTGACGGGCACGAGCGGGCGCCGTGGGGGCGCCCGCTCATCTTTCTCGCGCTATTGCCGCCTCTACTTGGCGGTGTGCATCGGCATGATGACGTGGACATAGCCGTCGTCGCCCACGGGCTTGATGACGCCGGGGCTCGACGGGCTGGTCATCTCTACAGCCACCTGCGTCGTCCCCAGCGCGTTCAGCACGTCCATCACGTACTTGGCGTTGAAGGCGATCTGGGTCTGGTTGCCCTCGATGATGACGTCCATCTCCGAGGCGTTGTCGCCCAGGTCGGCCGTCGCCGCCGTGATGACCATGCTGCCCGGCTGCAGGTCCTCTTCGCCGGGCTTGAACTGCAGCTTGATCACGTTGGCGGAGTCGCGGGAAAAGAGGAAGGCTATCTTCGTCACCTTCAGGAAGTCCGCCGTGTTGACGAGGACGCGCGTAGTATGGCGGGTGGGAACGATCTGGTGGTAGTTCGGGAAGTTCGCGTCGATCAGCCGCGAGACGAGGTCGACGTTCGTCGTGTGGAACAGCACGTGGCTACGGTTGGGCGCGATGCTGACCTCCACCGCCTCCTCCTCGTCGGCCGCCAAGCGTCCCAATTCCTGCATCGCACGGGCGGGCACGATGACGTCGATCTTCTCGCTCACAGGGCTGCTCAGCGAGGTGTGCCGCACGGCCAGGCGGTAGCCGTCGGCCGCGGCCAAGGTCAGGGCCTCGCCCTCGAACGAGCACAGCACGCCCGCCAGCGCGGGCCGGGTGTCGTCGGCGGCGGCGGCGAAGACCACTTGGCCGATGGCGTCGTGCAGAGCCTTGGGCTCGGCCACCGTCGTCGGCTCCTCGCCCACAGTCGGCAGGGGCGGGAAGTCCTCGGGGTCAGCGCCTCGAATGTTGGCCTCGAAGCGCGCGCAGCGCACGTTGAGTGTGTAGTTGCGGGGGTTCAGCGTGAGCTCGATCTTCTCGGGAGGCAGGGAGGCAATGAACTCGGCTAGCAGGCGCGCGGGCACCGCCACGGCCCCCTCCTCATCCACCTTGGCACCCACCCACGTCGTGACCCCAATCTCCAGATTGGTGGCCGCTAGTTTTAGGCGAGGCCCGTCGCAAGCCAGCAGGATGTTGCTGGCCATGGGCAACGTGCTCCTGGTCGCCACGGCCCTCCCGACGATAGACAGCCCTCGCGCGAGGTTCTCTTGTAGGCAGGATACCTTCACCTTTGCAACCCTCCTAAGCCTCGTCCCCTAAGCGGGGGATAGGCCCGTCCTTTGCTCTCGAATGGCGGGCCATAATCGGTCGTCAAAGTATACACCAGCGCCACCCCGCATTCAAGGCTCCATTCGCTCGCGCTCGGAGTCGCCTAGCGTGCCAAGGTCCAACTCCGCCGGCCGAAAGTGCTTGACAAGGGCCACGCGAAGAGTATAATGAAGATACCGAACATTAGTTCGGGTGGATGCGGTTGGGGGCGGCCGCCCTGCCAGAACAGAGCAACGAAGGAGATCGAAGGCCTAGCGAACGAGGAATGCGAATTGGTGACCGACGAGAGAATTTGCTAGGGAGCGTGAGAAGGATGAAGAAGGAATTCATTGTCGAACGAAGCGGTAAATCGTTTGTCTTGTACGCGGGGCTGCTGGACGAGGCTCATAACCAGGGCCTGAAGTCGCTCGTGACCAACTTGCTCCAGATCCCCAACGACGAAAACGGCAACGTCGCCATCTGCCAGGCGACGGTCGAGACGGAGAAGGGCACCTTCACCGGCCTCGGCGACGCCTCGCCCACAAACGTCGCCCGGCCGATGGTCTGCTGCCTCATCCGGATGGCGGAGACGCGGGCCAAGGCCCGGGCGCTGCGCGACGCGGTGAACGTGGGCGTGGTCGCCCTGGAGGAGCTCGGCGGCGAGGACACGGAGGAGCCGCTGGAAGCGCCGCGGGCGAAGACCGTCGCCGCCGCGCGGGCCCCCTTCACGTTCGTCGAACGGGCCCTGGGCAACGACGAGCCCCGGGCTACGGCCGCCCAAGTGCGGGCGATCTACGCCATCGCCCGCAACCAGCTCGGTCTGAGCGAGCCGCAGACGGATGAGCGGTGCCAGGAGGCCCATAGCTGCACCCCCGCGGAGCTGTCGAAGCGCCAGGCGAGCGATTTCATCACCCGCCTGCAAGGAGGTGAGGGCGGGCGCTAAGACCGTCCG
>JAJZQK010000139.1 GCA_021847625.1 Chloroflexota bacterium | reverse complement strand
GGACGATGCGGTCCATCGCAACGTCGTCCTGGCCCGCCTGCAGGACCTCGTGGCCTGGGGGCGGAAGAACTCGATGTGGCCGTTCAATTTCGGCCTCTCCTGCTGCTACGTGGAGATGGCCACCGCCATCACCAGCAAGTACGACATCGCCCGCTTTGGCGCCGAGGTGATTCGCGGCACGCCGCGCGAGGCGGACGTGATGGTCGTCGCCGGCACCGTCTTCATCAAGATGGCGCCCGTGATCTTGCGCCTCTACCAGCAGATGATGGAGCCGCGTTGGGTGATCTCCATGGGCTCGTGCGCCAACTCGGGGGGCATGTACGACATCTACAGCGTCGTCCAGGGCGTCGACAAGTTCATGCCCGTGGACGTGTACGTGCAGGGCTGCCCCCCGCGCCCGGATACGCTGATGCAGGGGATTCTGCTGCTGCGCGACCTCGTCGGCAAGGAGCAGAGGCCCCTCAGCTGGGTGGTGGGGCCGCAAGGCGTCATTCGCCCGCCCACGCCATCTCAGCGAGACCTCAAACGGGCGGAGAGGAAGCAGATCACCCTCCTGCGCCCGCCCGACGAGGTCTGAGTCGCCTCCAACGGGCCGAGGCAAGGCGCGGCCGGCGCGGGGCGGTAGCCAATCGCCCTACTCTCTTACCAGGGGATTCACTTGGTAGACCAAGAGCTAAGCGTAGTCCAACAACTGCAGAACAGGTTTGGAGAAGACACGTTCACGCCCCAGGAGACGCGGGACAACATCCCGACCCTCTGGGTGGCCAAGGAGAACGTCCACGACATCCTGCGCTTCCTGAAGACGGAGGTGGACCGCCCCTACCGCACGCTGTACGACCTGACGGCCATCGACGAGCGCAGCCGTGCCAACCGGCAGGGCCAGCCGGAGAGCGCCTTCACCGTCGTCTACCAGGTCCTCTCCTACGAACGCAACGCCGACGTGCGGCTCAAGATCCCTCTGCCGGAGCGGTCCCCGGCGGTCCCGACCGTGACAGACCTCTGGCCCTCGGCCGATTGGTACGAGCGCGAAGTATGGGACATGTTCGGCGTGAATATCGAGGGTCGCCCCAACCTCAGACGCATCCTCATGCCCCCCACCTGGCAGGGCCATCCCTTGCGCAAGGATCACCCGGCCCGCGCCACGGAGATGGGCCCCTTCAAGCTGACCCAGCAGCGGGAAGAGGAGGAGCAGGCGGCGCTGCAGTTCCGGCCCGAGGAGTGGGGACTGCGGCGCCACGGCGAGGACGACGACTTTATGTTCCTGAACCTGGGGCCGCAGCACCCGGGCACGCACGGGCCGTTCCGCATCGTGCTGCAACTAGCCGGCGAGGAGATCGTGGACGCGGTGCCCGACATCGGCTGGCACCACCGGGGCGCCGAGAAGATGGCCGAGCGCCAATCGTGGCACACCTACATCCCCTACACCGACCGCGTCGACTACCTCGGCGGGGTAATGAACGAGCTCGCCTACCTGATGGCCGTGGAGCAGCTGGCCGGCATCGCCGTGCCGGAGCGGGCGAAGGTGATCCGGGTGATGATGGCCGAGCTCTTCCGGCTGTCGAGCCACCTGGTCTGGTACGGCACCTTCGCCCAGGACCTCGGCGTGATGTCGGCGGTGTTCTACATGTTCACCGACCGCGAGCACGTGCTGGAGATCGTGGAGGCGGTCTGCGGCGCTCGCATGCACCCGGTCTGGTTTCGCATCGGCGGCGTGGCGCAGGACCTCCCCGAGGGCTGGGACAGGCTCGTGCGTGACCTTATCGCCTATCTGGGGCCGCGCATCGACGAGTACGACCGCATGGTGATGGACAACGTCCTGTTCAAGGCCCGCACGCGGGGGGTGGGGCAATACACCCTCGACGAGGCCATCGAATGGGGGGTGACGGGGCCGGGCCTGCGGGCCTGCGGGCTAGAGTGGGACTTCCGCAAGAAGCGCCCCTACTCCGGCTACGAGCAGTTCGAATTCGACATCCCCACCGCCGTCCACGGCGACTGCTACGACCGGGCCGTGGTCCACGTGGAAGAGATGCGCCAGAGCCTGCGCATCATCAAGCAATGCTTGGAGAACATGCCCGCCGGCCCCTACAAGTCCGACAATCCCTTGACGACGCCCCCGCTCAAGCCGTACACGATGCACGACATCGAGACGCTGATCAACCATTTCCTGGGCGTCAGCTGGGGACCGGCGATGCCGGCGGGGGAGTCGCAGTTCGGCATCGAGGCGACGAAGGGCAACAACGGCTACTACGCGATCAGCGACGGCGACACGATACCCTACCGGATGCGCATCCGCACGCCATCGTTCGCCCACCTGCAGATGATCCCCATGGTCACGCGCGGCCACCTGATTCCGGACCTCGCGGCGACGCTGGGGAGCATCGACTTCGTGCTGGCAGACGTGGACAGGTAGAGAGCTGGTGTTTGGAAAGACGTGGCATGCTTACTGAGGAAGAACGGCGCGAGATAGAAGGGGAGCTGGCCCACTACGACCAGAAGGAGGCCGTTTCCATCGAGGCCCTCAAGGTCGTCCAGCGGCATCGGGGCTGGGTGTCGGACGAGGGGCTCAAGGACGTGGCCGAGGTCCTGGGGATGACCCCGGACGAGGTCGACGCCGTGGCCACGTTCTACAACCTGATCTATCGCGAGCCGGTGGGTCGGCACGTGATCCTCATTTGCAACAGCATCAGCTGCTGGATCAGGGGCTATCCGCGCCTGCGCGAGCATCTGGTTTCTCGTCTGGGCATCGACTTCGGCCAGACCACCGCCGGCGGGCGCTTCACGCTCTTGCCCATCGCCTGCCTGGGCACCTGCGACCACGCCCCGGCGATGATGGTCGACGACGACCTGCACCAGGATCTGACGCCCGAGAAGATTGACGTAATCCTGGCCGGATACGAGTAGGCGGTAGAGTTGGCAGAGAAACCCCTTACCAAAGACATAAGACCAGGCGGGCCGGCCCTCGACCTGAAAGAGTACGAGATGGCGGGTGGCTACCGGGCCTTGCGCCAGGCGGTGGGCGGCATGACGCCGCAGGAAGTGCAGGACGTGGTCAAGGCCTCCAACCTGCGCGGCCGGGGCGGCGCCGGCTTCCCGACGGGCATGAAGTGGAGCTTCGTGCCGATGGGCGAGGACGCGCCCCACCCCAAGTTCCTGATCGCTAACGCCGACGAGATGGAGCCGGGTACCTTCAAGGACCGCCTCTTGATCGAGGGCAACCCGCACCAGCTCCTGGAGGGGATGATCCTCAGCGCCTACGCCATCCAGGCCGACGTCGCCTACGTGTTCATGCGCGCCGAGTACAAGCTGGCCGCCCAGGTGGTGAACAAGGCCATTGCCGAGGCCAATGCCGCGGGCTATCTGGGCCGCAACATACTGGGCTCCGGCTACAGCCTCGAACTGCACCTGCACACCAGCGCCGGGCGCTACATCTGCGGCGAAGAAACGGCGCTCCTGAATGCCCTGGAAGGCAAGAGGGCCACGCCGCGCGCCCGCCCCCCTTTTCCGCAGGTGAGCGGCCTCTGGGGCAAGCCGACGATCGTGAACAACACGGAGACGCTCTGCAACGTGCCGCACATCATCGCCAACGGCGCCGACTGGTACAAGAGCCTCAGCCTGACCGAGGACGGGGGGACGAAGCTTTACGGCGTGAGCGGCAACGTGAAGCGGCCGGCGGCCTGGGAGCTGCCGATGGGGACGCCGATGCGCGAGCTTCTGGAGGACCACGCGGGCGGTATGCTTGACGGCTACAAGTTCCGGGCCGTCCAGCCGGGCGGGGCCTCGACCGATTTCCTGCTCGAGGAGCACCTGGACGTGAAGATGGACTACAGCTCGGTGCAGGCCGCCGGCAGCCGCCTGGGCACGGGGACGATGATCATCCTGGACAACCGCACCTGCCCGGTGGGCGCCGTGCATAACCTGACGGCGTTCTTCGCGCAGGAGTCGTGCGGCTGGTGCACCCCCTGCCGGGAGGGCCTGCCCTGGCTGGAGAAGATCCTTTGGGCGCTCGAAAACGGCCAGGGCGAGCCCGGCGACCTGGAGGTCTTATCGGAGCACACGCGCTCGCTCTGGATCGGGCGCACGTTCTGCGCCCTGGCGCCGGGGGCCATGGAGCCGCTGCAGAGCGCGCTCAAGTACTTCCGCGAGGACTTCGAGAGGCACATCCGCGAGAAGCGATGTCCGTGGAGATGAACTAGGCGATGGCCACAATCTACGTAGAGGGAAAACCGTATCAGATCGCCGATGGACAGAACCTACTGAACGCCTGCCTGTCGCTGGGCTTCAACCTGCCCTACTTCTGCTGGCACCCGGCCATGCACTCTGTCGGCGCCTGCCGGCAGTGCGCAGTGAAGCAGTTCAAGGACGAGAACGACACCCGCGGGCGCATCGTGATGGCCTGCATGACGCCGGCCCTGGACGGCACGCGCATCTCCATCGAGGACCCCGAGGCGAAGTCGTTCCGAGCCAGCGTGATCGAATGGCTGATGACGAATCACCCCCACGACTGCCCGGTGTGCGACGAGGGCGGGGAGTGTCACCTCCAGGACATGACCGTGATGACGGGCCACAACTACCGCCGCTATCGCTTCCCGAAGCGGACCTTTCGCAACCAGTACCTGGGCCCGTTCGTCAACCACGAGATGAACCGCTGCATCCAGTGCTATCGCTGCGTGCGCTTCTACCGCGACTACGCGGGCGGGCGTGATTTCGATGCCTTCGCGGCCCACAACAACGTCTACTTCGGCCGCGCCGAGGACGGGGTGCTGGAGAGCGAGTTCAGCGGCAACCTGGTGGAGGTCTGCCCCACGGGGGTGTTCACGGACAAGACGCTCAAGCAGCACTACACCCGCAAGTGGGACCTGCAGACGGCGCCCTCCATCTGCGCCCATTGCGGGCTGGGCTGCAACACCATCCCTGGCGAGCGCTATGGCACGCTGCGACGCATCCGCAACCGCTTCAACGAGGAGATCAACGGCTATTTCCTCTGTGACAGGGGGCGCTACGGCTACGAGTTCGTGAACGCCGAACGCCGTCTGCGCTGGCCCCAGCGCGCCGGCACGGAGGAGGCCGGGTCGAGCGTTCGCCTCTCGCGGGAGGACGCGCTCGCCTACCTGGGGGAGCTCCTCTCGGAGGGGCGGGGCGCCGCCGGCATCGGCTCCCCCCGGGCCTCGCTGGAGGCGAACTTCGCCCTGCGCACGCTCGTCGGGCCGGAGAACTTCTACCTCGGCCTCTCGCGCCGGGACGTGGGATTGGTCAATACGGTCATCCGGGTGCTGCGCGACGGCCCGACCCCCTCGGCCTCCCTCGCCGACGCCCGGCGGGCGGACGCGGTCTTCGTGCTGGGCGAGGACGTGATCAACGTGGCGCCGATGCTGGCGCTGGCCCTGCGCCAGGCCGCCCGTCAGCAGCCGCTGAAGAAGGCGCAGAAGCTGCGCATCCCCTACTGGGAGGACGGGGCGACGCGGCGGGTGATCCAAGACGAGAACGGGCCGTTTTTCGTCGCCACCGCGAGCGCGACCAAGCTCGACGAGCTGGCCACGGCCAGCTACTATGCCGCGCCGGACGACCTGGCACGCCTCGGCTTCGCCGTCGCCCGGGCGGTGAGCGGTGAGGGGAAAGCCGTGGGCCATCTCCCTAATGACGGAGAAGCGTTGGCCGAGCGGATTGCCCGGGCGCTCAAGGGTGCCGAGCGCCCGCTCGTCGTCGCCGGCATCGGTCTGGGCAACGCCGCGATCGTCCAGGCGGCCGCCAACGTGGCCTGGGCGCTGACGGCGGCCGGCAAGCCGGCCCGGATCGCCCTGCTGGTGCCGGAGTGCAACACCGTCGGCTTAGGTCTCATCGGCGGGCGGAGCTTCGAGGAGACGGCCGAGGCCCTGAAGAAGGGGACGGCGGACACGGTCATCGTGCTGGAGAACGACCTCTTCCGACGGGGCTCGGCCGGGAGCGTCGAGGCGCTCCTCGGCGACGTCGAGAACCTGGTGGTGATCGACCATCTGCTGAACGAGACCAGCGGCCGGGCCACGGTGGCGCTGCCGGCGGCGACGTTCGCCGAGGGCGACGGCACCTGGGTGAACAACGAGGGGCGGGCCCAGCGTTTCTTCCAGGTGTTCGTGCCCACCGGCCAGATCCAGGAAAGCTGGCGTTGGCTGCGCGACATCGGTATCGCTTCCGGACGGGCGGGCTTCGCCCGCTGGCAGAGCCTGGACGACGTCATCGCGGCGATGGTCGCGGAGCTGCCCGAGTTGGCGGCGGCGAGGGCTGCCGCGCCGCCGGCCACGCTGCGCCTGGCCGGGCAGAAGATCCCCCGCCAGCCCCAGCGCTACAGCGGGCGCACGGCGATGTACGCCAACGTCGACGTCAGCGAGCCCAAGCCCCCGGACGACCCGGATTCGCCGCTCGCCTTCTCGATGGAGGGCTACGCCGGCCAGCCGCCGGCCAGCCTGATCCCGCGCTTCTGGGCCCCTGCCTGGAATTCCATCCAGGCGCTCAACAAGTTCCAGCAGGAGGTCGGCGGGCCCCTGCGCGGCGACCATCCGGGCCAGCGCATCTTCGCGCCGTCGGCGGATGCGAAAGGGGCGCCCTTCGCGGACGTGCCCAAGGCGTTCTCTCCGCACAAGGATCAGTGGTTGATGGTGCCCCTCTACCACATCTACGGCTCGGAGGAGCTGAGCGTCCTCACGCCCGGCGTCGCCGAACGGATGCCGGAGCCGTACCTGGGGCTGAGCGAGGAGGCGCTGCGCCAGTCCGGCCTGGCGGAGGGGCAGAAGATACATGTCTCGCTGGGGGGCAAGGAGCACCACCTGGTGATCCGGGCCGTGCCCGGTCTGCCGCATGGCGTGATCGGCTTGCCTGTCGGCCTCCCTGGCTTAGAAGGAATTGAGCTGCCGGTGCTGGTGAAGCCACCGCACCTGGGGTAGTCGAGATAGAGGTTGTTGTCGATGACGGTAGGGTGTCTATGTTGAGCGAGGTCGCGATCAGGCTGATCATTACCTTCGGCGTTCTCATAGGCGTCCTGCTGATCGCCGCCGGGCTCATCTACGTGGAGCGCCGGCTGCTGGCGCTGTGGCAGATCCGCCACGGGCCCAACCGCGTCGGCCCGTTCGGCCTTCTGCAGGTAATGGCGGACATGATCAAGATCTTCACCAAAGAGGATTGGCTCCCGCCTTTTGCTGACATCCCGGTTTTCATACTGGCGCCGACGATTGTGATGACCGCCGTGCTGCTGTCCTTCTCGGTGATCCCCTTCGCCCCTGGCGTACAGGTGATCAACCTGAATATCGGCCTGCTGTTCTTCCTGGCGATGTCGTCGATGAGCGTCTATAGCGTCGTGCTGGGCGGCTGGGCCTCCAACAGCAAGTACTCACTGCTCGGCAGCGTGCGGGCGACGGCGCAGATGCTGAGCTACGAGGTCTTCATGGGCCTGTCGCTGATGGGCGTCGTAATGCTGGCCGGCTCCTTCGACCTGGTGACGATCGTGGAGTCCCAGCGTGGCCTCTGGTACGTCGTGCCCCAGATCCTC
>JAJZQK010000138.1 GCA_021847625.1 Chloroflexota bacterium | reverse complement strand
GGCAATGCACCGCTCCAGGCCGTACCTGTCCTTGGCCAGCAGACAAGCCCCGAAGTTGAACTCCTCGTCGGCGCTCGCCGCCACCAACGCCTTGGCCTGCCGCACCCCGGCACCCTCCAACGTCGCCGGCAGGTTGCCGTTGAGGTCCACGCAAGAGACCCCGTGTTCTTGAAGGTCGGCGGGCGCCTGGCCGATCAGCACCACCTTCTCCGCCTGGGCCGCCAGGCGCCAGGCTAGGCTAGCCGCCATGCCGCCGTCGCCGAGGACGACGACGGGTCGTTTCCGCTGCGCCATGGGCGACAGCAGCCGCCCGAACAAGGCCGGCGAGACGGTGCTCGTGATGATGGCGACGAGGATCATCCCCGCGTTCGTCGCCTCCGTGATCGCCCCCAGCCGCAGGGCGATGGCCGAAGCGGCGATGATCAGGCTGAGGCGCGACGACAGGAGCACGCCGCCGGCCAGGGTCTGCCGCCAGCCGTACCGCAGGCGAAAGACCAGGGAGGGGACGACCTTGAGCAGGTAGGCGGCTCCCACGAGGGCCGGGACGACGACCAGCGTGCTCGGAGACCCCAGCAGGGTGGGCAGGTCGAACTCGATGCCGACGGTTATGAAAAAGATGGGTATAAAGAAGCCGTAGCCGATGGCATCCAGCTTCAGGCGCAGTTCATGGCCCTGGCGCCCTGCCAGCAGCGAGACCATGGCCCCGGCCAGGAACGCCCCCAGGATGGCCTCCACCCCCAGCTGCAGCGATAGGGCGACGAAGGCCAGGATGAGCGCGAAGCAGCCGCGCACGCGGATCTGCGCCGTGGTGTGCGACAGCTCGTTCATCATCCCCACCACGGGCCGACGCCGCAAGAAGGTCAGCCCCAGCCGATAGAGGCTGAAGAAGGCGGCAAAGAGTATGAACACGAGCAGGAACTGCAGCGTCTGCCCGTGCTCGTTCATCACCGTGGCAAACAACACGATGAGCAGCATAGTCACGAAATCGGCCACCAGGGCCGAGACCAATATCGTCTGACCCCATTCGCTCGCGGTCAGCCGCCGCTCCTTGAGGGTGGGCATGACGATGCCCACGGAGGTCGTGGAGAGCACGAGGGCCACGAGCCAGGGGTTGTTCACCAGCCCCATCCGGTGGAACACCGTGCTGACCCCCAGAGCCAAAGCCACCGTCAAGATGAAGCTTAGTGCGCTCAGCCCTAGCGGCTGGCGCAAGAGGCTATGGTCGGGCCGCAGGCGCCGGGCGAAGATGAGGTCGAAGTCTATCTCCAGGCCGGAGAGGAACATCAGGTAGGCAAAGCCGAAGGACGACAAGAACGCCAGCACGCTATCCATGCTGACAAGGTCCAGACCGCTCTTGCCCACCAGCATGCCGGCGACGATCTCCAGGGCGACGATGGGGATGCGCGCCGCCTTGACGCGCATGGCAACGATCGGCACGGCGAAGGCAAGCAACGAGATTATGAACAGGGAGATGAAGGACGTCTGGCCTTCCAAGTGCGTGACCTCCTCGCCAAAGACATGACGGTCTCAATCGGCGCCGCGTTCCGCCTGGCCCGTTGGGCGGGCCAGATCCGCCGGCGGCAGGGATGCGCGGGGCGGTCCACCACCGTAACAACACAACTCCGAGGCCCGGGCCTCGGAGGTCGGTAGGTCTTCTCTCTCTGCCACTGCCGCCGAGGGCCTGACTGCCCCCGGGCAGTGTGGCGAATTCTAACATGCTCCCTTCCCTCTCATCAACACGAAGCGGCGTGGCCACAAGAATCGTTCTTGTGGCCACGCCGGGGATGAAGAGGCGGACTAGAGACCAGCGTCCCTCGGCTCCCTATCCCTCCAACAGAAGCCGTTCGGGGTCTTCGATGAGCTGCTTGACGTGGACCAGGAATTGGACCGCCTCCCGGCCGTCCACGACCCGGTGATCGTAGGAGACGGCCAGGTACATCATCGGCCGGACGACGACCTCCCCGTTCACGACCACCGGCCGGTCCTGAATGCGGTGCATGCCCAGGATGCCCACCTGGGGGGTGTTGAGGATCGGCGTCGAAAGGAGCGAGCCGAAGATGCCCCCGTTGGTGATGGTGAAGGTCCCCCCTTGGAGGTCGGCGAGCGTCAGATTGTTCTCCCTTGCCCGCGTGGCCAGCTCGACGATCTCCCCCTCTATATCGGCGAAGGTCTTGCGGTCGGCGTCGCGCACCACGGGCACGACCAGCCCACCCTCCGTGTCGACGGCGATGCCGATGTCGTAGTGGTACTTGACGAGGAGCTCCTCCCCCTGCATCTCCGAGTTGAAATGGGGGAAGGACTTCAAGGCGCCGATGATGGCCTTCACGAAGAAGGACATGAAGCCCAGACCGACGCCGTGGCGCTCCTTGAACTCGTCCCGCCGCCGCTTGCGCACGTCGACCACAGCGCCCATGTCGACCTCATTGAAGGTCGTGAGCATGGCCGCTGTCTGCTGGGCCTCCACGAGGCGGCGGGCGATTGTCAGCCGGCGCCGGGAGAGGCGGACCCGCTCCTCGCGCCCGGCCGCGCCTGCGGCCGGCGGCGGTGGCGTGGCGGCAGGGGCGGGCGCAGGCGGCGGGGGAGGGGCCAAGGGGGCAGTCTGTGGGTGCTGGCTCTCTACGAAAGAGAGCACATCCTCCTTAGTAACGCGTCCGCCGGGCCCAGTGCCA
The DNA here is from genome assembly GCA_021847625.1 of Chloroflexota bacterium. Next base: position 4,851 of record JAJZQK010000138.1, on the reverse strand, counting down.
GCCACCTTCTGCACGTCGACGCCGTACTCCTCGGCCACGCGGCGGCCCGAGGGGGTGGACAGGTGCAGCGCCGGGGCCCCCTGCGGCGGGAGCTCGCTCTCCGCGGGCGGGGCCGGGGGAGCGGCGCGCTCGGCCTGGGCAGGCGCCGGAGCGGCCGGTCTCGCCGCCGTTTGCGCGCCCGCCTCGATCTGGCCCAGTACGTCGCCCACCCTGGCCGTGGCCCCCTCCTCTTGATCTATGCTCGCCAGGACCCCGGACGCCTCGGCGGCCACCTCGACGCTGACCTTCTCGGTCTCCAGCTCGACCACCGGCTCGCCCTGCGCCACCCGGTCGCCCTGTTTCTTCAACCACTTGCCGACGGTCGCCTCGACGACCGACTCGCCCAGTTGCGGCACGCGAATCTCAACCGCCATGTCTCGCCCCCCGAATCACTTGTTGTGGCCTCATCGCTCCCCGGAAGGCCATCTCCACAATGCGTCTCTGCTCCTCGGCGTGCCAGGCCGTCACCCCTTCGGCCGGGCTGGCCCGGAGGGGACGCCCGACGTACTTCACCGGCTTGTTGCGCGGGACCAGCTGGCGCAGGCGCGGCGCCACGTAGTTCCAGGCGCCCATGTTCTCCGGCTCCTCCTGTACCCAGACGATCTCCGTGAGATCGGGGTAGCCGGCGACCAGCGCCTCGACCTCCGGCGTCGGGAACGGATAGAGCAGCTCCAAGCGGGCGACGGCCGTCTCCTCGGCGGCCTTGTACTGCTCGCTCGCCACGAGATCGTAGTAGATCTTGCCGCTGCACAACATCAGGCGCCTGATGCGGTCCGCCCTGCCCCGGGCCCCCTCGTCGTCGATCACTCCCCGGAAGCCGCCCTCGGCCAGGTCGTCCACCGAGGCCGCGGCCTCGGGCAGGCGCAGCAGGCTCTTCGGGCTGAGCACGATCAGCGGCCGGGGGTCGCTCTTCAGCAGCGCCGCCTGCCAGCGCAGGAGATGGAAATACTGGCCGGCCGTGCTGCAATTGGCTATGCGCACGTTGCGCTCGGCCGCCAACTGGAGGAAGCGCTCCAAGCGCGCGCTCGAGTGCTCCGGCCCCTGGCCCTCGTAGGCGTGGGGCAGGAGGAGGACGAGCGATGGGCTCTGCTGCCATTTCGCCCTGCCCGACATGATGAACTGGTCGACCATCACCTGCGCCCCGTTGACGAAGTCGCCGTACTGGGCCTCCCAGAGGACGAGCGTCCCCACCGCCTCGGCGCTGTAGCCGTACTCGAAACCCATGGTCGCGTTCTCGGTAAGGGGGCTGTTGTAGACGGCGAACGACGCCCGCGCCTCGGCGAGGTGCTGCAGGGGAACGTATGTCTCGCCGGTCTGCTGGTCGTGCAGCACCAGGTGCCGTTGGCTGAAGGTGCCCCGACAGACGTCCTGGCCCGACAGGCGGATAGGGACCCCGTCGGCCAAGATCGAGGCGAAGGCGAGCATCTCGGCCTGGCCCCAGTCTATTCGCCCCTCCGGCGCCAGGGCCGAGCAGCGCCGCTGGAGGACCCGGGCCAACCTGGGGTTGACCGCAAAACCTTCCGGCAGCCGGCAGATGTGCTCGTTGAACGAGCGCAGGAGTTCGCGGCCAACCGCCGTGCGGATCTCCTCGGCGCCGACGGTCTTCCTGCCGTCGGGGCCCAGCTCTTCAACCTGCCCTTCCTTGACGACGGCGTTGCGCGCCTCCTGGAGGCGCTCGTAGGCCGCCTGGACCATGCCTTCCGCTTCCTCGGCTTTGACCAATCCCTCCCCAATTAGGCGCTGGGCCCAGAGCTCGCGCACCGTGGGGTGGGAGGAGATGACGTCGTACATCCGCGGCTGGGTCAGCGCCGGGTCGTCGCCCTCGTTGTGCCCCCAGCGCCGATAGCCGACGAGGTCGATCAGAAAGTCCTTGTGGAAGCGTTGGCGATAAGAGGTGGCCAAGCGTATCGCCTTGGCGCAAGCCAAGGGATCGTCGGCGTTGACGTGGACGATCGGGACGTCGAAGCCCTTGGCCAGGTCGCTCGCGTAGTGGGTGGAGCGGAACTCGTTCGGCTCGGCCGTGAAGCCGAGCTGGTTGTTGGCGATGATGTGGATCGTGCCGCCGGTCGTGTAGCCCTCGAGGAAGGAGAAGTTGAGCGTCTCCGCCACGACCCCCTGGCCGGGGAAGGCGGCGTCGCCGTGGATCAGCACTGGTATGGCCGCCCCTTGGTAGAAGCCGGGCGGGCCGGGCTCGTCGCGCGTGTCGTCCAGGGCGCGGGCCATCCCCTCGGCCACCGGATCGATGTACTCCAGGTGGCTCGGGTTCGGCGGCATCGTCACGAGGATGTTCACGATATCGCCCTCGTGGTAGGCTCTGTAGCCCCCCAGGTGATACTTGACGTCCCCCGTCCAGCCCTCCAGGCTGCCCTCGGCCGGGCCGATCCCCCGAGCGGCGATCTTGCCCTCGAATTCGGCCAGGATGTCCGTATAGGGCTTGCCGAGCACATGAGCGAGGACGTTGAGCCGCCCCCGGTGGGCCATCGAAAGCACTATCTCGCAGGTCTTGGTGGCGATAGCGCAGTCCACGACCTCATCCAGCATGGGCACGAGCATATCCAGACCCTCGATGGAAAAGCGCGTCTGGCCGGGATAGGTGCGGTGCAGGAAGCGCTCGAAGGCCTCCACCACGGAGAGGCGTTCCAAGAGCCGGCGGTCGTCGATGGGCTCACGCTGCTCGCAGTAGTGGCCTACCTCGATGGCCTCGCGCAGCCAGGCCCGCTCTTCCGGCTCGTGGACGTGGTCCACCTCGTAGCCGGTGGTATCCGTGTAGATGCTGCGCAGCGCCCCGATGGCCTCCCGGGCGTCGCGGGCACCCTCGGCGGCGGGCCCGCCGACGACGGAAGCCGGCAAGGCGGCAAGGTCCTCCTCCGTGATCCCGTGGGTGGCAGGTTCGAGGGCGGGGTCGCCGTGCGGTGGGCTCCCCAGCGGGTCCAGGCGGGCCGCCAGGTGCCCGGAAGCCCTGATGGCCTGGGCCAGGTTCGAGGCGCCCACGATGGGCCCGACCCGCTCGCCCGCGGGGGCCGCCACGGCCGCCGCAGGGGCGGCGGGCGCCACGACGGCTGGTGGCTGCCAGGCCTGGAAGAAGGCCCGCGTTTGCGGGTCGACGGATTCAGGGTCCTCGCGGTAGCGCTCGTACAGCTCGGCAATGTAGCCGGCATTCGGGCCATAGAACTGTTGCCAGTCGTTCATCCTCCACCCCCGCTGCGTTCGGCGGCGGTCTTCTCGTCCCAACCCCGCGGAGGGTGTCCGGGGAGTAGCTTCCAACCAACCTACTAGCTTCCTGGATGGTCGATGCAAGAACCGTGCCACCAACCGGCCGGTTCGTCAGACCGGGCCAGGACAGGTAACCGATCGCCCCTCACTCTAGCCCTCTTCCCAGAGGGCCGATGGGACCCTTCATCGCCTGACTGACAGGACTTACGTGGTAGACGAGTTTTCACCGCGGAGACCGTGGAGGAGACGGAAGGAGTCGGGCATTCTCCCTAGCCTCTGCGTCCTCCGCGGTTAGTCCGACTCCCACCGCGTAAGTCCTGTCACTGAGCAGTGCCACTAGGAACGATCGCTAGGGCTTGGGCGCTTCCTCCGGCAAGGGAATCTGCAGCAGCCGGGCCAGAAGGCGCGCGTTGGCCGGCCCCTGGTCACCCCGGTTCGTGTTCATGAGGGCGTGCACCGCCTTCGTCTGCTCCTCCAGGGCCCTGATGCGCGGCACCCACTCCCCCATCTCCTCCGGCTTGTAGTACCAGTCGAAGCGCTCGGCGGAGCTGGTCCCCCTCGCTTCCCAGGTGGCGGCGTTACGACCGTGAAACCGCACGTAGGCCGTGTCCGCGGTCGCCTCGGCCAGGGGTGGCAGCGAGGAGGCGAACCCTTGTGGCTCGTCCACGCAGACGAAGGCCAGGTCGTTGTCGCGGAGGAAGCGCAGGGTGTCGGCCCGGTGCTTCTCGTCCACCCAGGAGCGGTGGCGAAATTCGATCGCCAGGTCGTGCCCGACCATTCGCTCGCGGGCCTCTAAGATCTGGTCCTTGGCCGAGGTCGAGGGCCGGACCCAGGCCGGGTATTGGAAGAGGACGAGGCCGAGCTTGCCGGAGTCGTGCAGGGGGGCGAGCGCCTCTCGGAAGCGCCGCCACGTCTCGTCGGCCACGTCGGAGGGGACGTCCTTGTAGTAGAAGCCGCGCTTGCCCTCCGGCTGGGGGCCCAGCTCTTCCTGCAGGTCGCGCGGGAAGGCGCTCTTCTCGGCCCAATGGCCGGTGAAGAGGCGAAAGGCCTTGACGTCGAACACGAAGTCGGCCGGCGTCCGCTCTGCCCACAGGGACGACACGTAGGGGTTGGGCAGGGCGTAGTAGGAGCTGTCGACCTCCACGAGGGGGAACCGGGAGGCATAGTAGCGCAGCCTATCCTCCGCCGAGAGGTTGGCGGCAGGATAGAACTTGCCGCTCGCGATCAGCTCCTTGTCCGTCCAGGAGCAGGTGCCGAGGAGGACCTCACCCATTGCCAGCCTCCGCTACTTCAGTTGATTAGTTGATTAAGGCTTGTATAGTATGGTCATCGTGAACGGCAGGCAGGTCGACGACGCCACCAGCCTCAAGTATGGCGACGCCGTCTCGCTCGTCGGCCAGGTCGGCGGTATGTAGGGGCGCCCTACCTGAGCACCATATGCTTGAACATCTCGGCGTAGACCATCCCATGGCCCTCCGCGTTGCGGCGCGCCCAGCCGCGCACCATCTCCGCCGCGCCAGGCTGGGTGGCGTCGGGTTGGCTCTTGTGCTGGGCCAGCGCCTCCAACTTCGTCGCGATCGTCTCCTCGATAACGGCACG
>JAJZQK010000137.1 GCA_021847625.1 Chloroflexota bacterium | reverse complement strand
AGGCCGGCCGGCACAGCCGCCCAGAGTTCCGCCATAGCGAGTACGAAGACTGTTGTCAGCTTCGGCAGCACTTCCGTCATGGAAAGCACCTACCGCAACGGCGCATTCGCTGCTGCGCCCGGCTGCCCGTGCGCGCCACCGCTGGCCGCGATGAACTGCTCGAGCAGCCGCGTCGACGCGCCGTAGAACTCGCGGAGCGCCTCGATCCTGGTGTGGTCTGACCGCGCCTGCTCGGCAACTGCGGCATCCGGGCCGGCTTGGGCGCGGCGCAGGTGGCGCTCGCTGTCGTCGAGCGCGGCGATCACCAGCGCCAGCTCGGCCGCCACTATCGTGCGCAGCAGCTCGGCGACGATCCGCTTGAAGTCGCGCTCCGCCACGTAGAACTTGCCGCGGCGGCGGGCCGGCCAGACCTGGCGCACGAGGCGCAGATGTTCCAGCAGCCGCAAGTTGACGCTGGTCGTGCTCTTGGTGAGCTCCAAGCGAGCGGCGGCCTCGGTGACGCTCAGAGGCCCGTCAGCCACGAAGAGGAGCGCGAAGACGCGGCCCAGCGCGATCGGCACGCCGTAGAGCGCGAAGGCCCGCCCGATGGCGTCGATGACGATCCGCTGCGCCTCCGCCAGGTGGCCGGCCTGCTCGTCGATGCTTGGTCTAGACAGTGCGTGCCCTCTCTTCTTCAACTCCGCCTGTTCGGATGTGCCTGATGTTCGTTCCATTCCGAACATCACGCACATTGTAGACCATGTGCCCGGAGGGTGTCAAGCCGCGCCCATCACGGCTCGTCACCACTTCACGGAGAAGCCCGAGGGCTTCCGCGTGACGCGGTGGCTCTACGCCCGCGCCTGGCTCACGGCCGAATGGCCTGCCGTGCCCTTCCACCTGGTGACCGCGCGGCTCGTCGAGCGGAAGGTGCTGCACTGCTGGTCGCGCCGACTGGCGCCCGTCAGACGCCACTGGACCAGCTGCGCCGAGTGCTCGCGCTGGAGTTCATCTACTGCCCGGACGGCGGTCACGTAAAGCCGTTGCCGGCGACTCAACGATTCGCCGCAGCGCGTGCTTCTGCTCCTCGGCCGGTAGTCTCAGGACCAACCGCAGGCCGTGCTCGGTCACGATCGGCTTGGGTAACGGATCGCCGAGGGCGGCTAGCGCTTCGACGACCTCCGGTGTGAGCTCGAGCAAGCCCAGGGCCTGAGTCACACGGGCGCGGGTCATCCCGAGCCTGCGTGCCAGATCAGCCCGTGACGTGCACTCGCCATTCTTCGTCGCAGGACCGCGCGATAACGCCAAGAAGATTCTAGCGCAATTGAACAGAGCGGTTGGTCCAGGGAACTTCGATTCCATCGTGCCCATCGGTGCGCCGTCGGAGGCATGGTGAAGCGGCCACAGCAGCGGGCCACGTCTTCTAGAGCCTCAGCGATGTGATCCCAGATGTGGCGTGTAGGCGGCCTTGTGCTCTTCCAACATCCATGTGGCATCGCCCCGAAGAACCCCCTGTTGCTGGAACGCCTGCTACGCTTCCCACTTCTCGGGGGCACGAATCGGCAAGCGATGCCTCCTAAGATGCCATTCAACTGGCGCGTCCGCGGTACATGATTGGGAGCGACAGCACCATCGACGGCTCGGCTCAGGCCGGCACAGCGCCGGACCAGGTCGAACTGGCGGTGATCCAGGCGGTCGGGCGTGGCCTGGCCGCACCAGACCATCTCCGGCGCGACGCCGCCACGCGTGGCCGGCGGGTAGCTGCGCTGATCGAGGGCGCACTGCGTAAGGCGGCGGCGTGAGATACGCGAGTGCTGGCTCCTTTCACACAGCCCTTGAACGACGGCTGCTAACGCTGGCCGTGCAGACCGAGGTGCCGCTGGTGCGGCTCTGCAATTTGAATAGTTTGAGTAGGTCGAGGATCTACGCGTATCTGGTATAGTCGGCAGTGTGTCACTCTGGACGAGTGGGTATCGTTTGCCATCACGGAGGCCCTATGGCGCCTGCCTGTGACCCGGCAAGGAGATGTGGATGCCAGCAAGTGCGAGACTGATCGAGCGCAGTGGGGACCTCAAGCGCGACCTCCTGGAGTTCGCCAAGGGGCCTGACTTTCATGGCGCTGTCAAGCGGGCTATCGAGAAACGTTTCGGCAAGGTGGTGGTCGGCGATGAGGGCGAAGTGGGCAACTTCCTTGACGAGTTCGTGCTCCAGCATCGCCTGCCCGACGGTCGTACCGTCGTCGTGCGTTTCGTCGACGCGCATCCGGAGCTACCCGACGACGAGCGGCAGATGCTGCTCGGCTGGCAGGACGTCGTCGAGGGGGTCTTCGAGGTCCAGCGACGGGACGGCGATGCGCTAGTCGTCGAGAACCTAATCGATGATCTGACCTATCGCGTCCGCTCTAATATGGGTTCTCGCGTGTGGGCGCAGACGCCGCCGCAGTCGTTCTTGATCGCCCGGCTAGTGCCGGTCGAGGACGAATGGCTGGTCAGCGGCTACGTTCACACGCTGCCCGCGTCGGCGCGCTCGGAAGTGTACAAGGTCGCTGCCGAGGTGTCATCAAAAGCCCGGAGGGCCGTCTTTCGCAATCCCTTGAAGCTGGAGCAGGCGTGGAAGGCCCAGCGCGAGGAGCACGAGCAGTTCATCGCCTTCTTCGGCTCGGACGAGGTTGTCCTGCGCGGGTCCGAGGCGGCGGAGCGGCTGCGGGCGTTCCGACACTACCAAATGCACGAGGTCCGCGACGCCGATAGTCGAACGATGGCGGATCGCGCGCGGACGGCCCATGGCGCCGTGCCCCCGGAGCCCGACCTGAAAACGCCCGACTAGTGGACCAGTCCAGCCGCGAAATGGCGACCATGCCGTTCTTCGACGCGGCGGCGGGGCGATTCGTCTCCCGTGCTATAATCTAGGCGTGAGCTTCTACATTCCGACCCGCTACTCCAACGGCCACCCGCAGAGGGCGCCGTTCGAGCACTGCACTGGCCTCTTGCCCAGGTCTATTACCCACCAGCCGGCCGATGCGTCGCGACCTGTAACGCTATACTGTAAGAAGCAGGGGAATGCCGGCCAGCAGATTGCGAGACAGTCCGCGCTGCCGGGCACAACCGTGTTAGGAGACCTTCCGAGACCTGGCAAGTGCCGATTACGGGTGACTGGCGTCGCAGACGCCGAAGGAGGATGAGATGGAGTCCAAGTGCGCGACCTGCCCGATGCGGGAGAAGGCGGAGAAGAACCCCGGGTCTTTCTTGTCGATGCTCTGGCGCTTCCACACCTTGTTCTGCCCCGGGTGGAAAGCCTACCAGCGCGAGCTGGCGAGGGAGAACGCCGGGCCGTCGGTGAAATGATTGGACGCCGGAGGGAGTTGTGCAATGAGTGCCAAGAGACTTCTCCTCCAATCGTTGGCCGTCGGGGGCGCGGTGGCCCTGGGCCTTAGATTGTTCGGTGCCAGGCGCGGCTTGGCTAAGCCGGTATCCGGCGGAGCCTCCCAAAGCCCGCCATTGGAAGAGATTGACGCCTACATCGAGAAACAAATGGCCCGCCTGAATATTCCCGGCGCTGCTCTGGCGGTCGTCGAAGGCGACAAGACCGTGCACGTGCGCGGCTTTGGCGAGGCCCGCCCTGGCGGTGAAGCGCCATCTCCCCAGACACCTTTCTTCATTGGGTCTACCACCAAGTCGTTCACCGCGGTGGCGGTGATGCAGCTTGTCGAAGCGGGTAAGGTCGACCTGGATGCGCCGGTCCAGCGCTATCTGCCCTGGTTCCGGGTGGCGGACCCCCAGGCATCCGCCCAAATGACCGTGCGGCACCTGCTGAACCAGACTAGCGGCCTGCCCCTACTTCCCGGTTGGAAGCTCCTCGCCGATTTCGACGATCGTCCCGACGCTACCGAGCGGCAGGCCCGCTCTCTGGCCACGCTCGCGCTCACCCGCCCGGTCGGCTCGGCATGGGAGTACAGCAACCTGAACTACAACTTGCTAGGGCTGATCGTCGAGGCTGCTAGCGGCGAACCCTACGCGGACTACGTCCGGGACCACATCTTCGTCCCCCTGGAAATGAGCCATAGCTACAGTTCGCATGCCTTGGCAAAGCGGAACGGCCTGGCGGTGGGCCACCAATACTGGTTTACGCGTCCCGTTGCTGTGCCTGACATCCCGGTAGCCCATGGCTCCCTTCCCTCCGGCCAGCTCATCTCCTGCGCCGAAGACATGGCTCACTATCTGATCGCCCATCTCAACGGCGGGCGCTACGGCGACCAGCAGGTCCTCTCGGGCGCCGGCATGGCCGAGCTGCATCGCGGGGCGGCGGAAGCCAGTGAGATGGGCGTCGACATGGGCGAGTACGCCATGGGATGGTACACCCAGGACATCGGCCAGACGAAGGCCAGTTGGCACACGGGCATCGTCCCCGGCTTCTTCACCTTCATGGCGGTACTGCCGGAGCAGAAGAGGGGCTTGGTCATCCTCTGCAACGGCTTTCACTTCATGATGACTCCCACGCTGACGGAGGCTGGCGTAGCGGCGACCACGCTCCTTGCCGGCGAACGGCCTGCGCCGAGCCGGTTCGACTTCGTCCCCTGGGCGCTGCGCGGCCTGCTGCTCGTGCCGGTCCTCCAGACTGTCGGCGTAGTCGCTACACTACGGCGGGTGCGCAGTTGGCACCACGATCCGAGTAGCCGCCCGAGCCGTGGACGGGTGTGGGGGCGGCATATCCTGCTTCCGCTGGTCCCGAACTTGTCACTGGCGGCCGTCCCGGTGTTTCTGCAGGCCAGCGGCTTGCTCCGATTCCTATTGCTCTTTATGCCCGACGTTTCGTGGCTCGCCCTGCTTTGCGGCGGCTTCGCCGGGATATGGAGCGTGCTCCGCACGGGGCTGATGCTGCGGGCCCTTCGCAAGCCCTACGGCAATCGGTCGAGCGCCTTCTGGGAGAGCTTAACAGCGTCTTCCCGAGTCAGCTCCCCGAAGGTCGGCGTGATCCAGAAGAATACGGAGCCCTTCAAGACGTAGATAGCGCCGTCACGGCCGGCACCTTGCACTCCCTCGAGAGCGTAAACGGCCTTGTCGCCGAGACTAGGGACGGGTTCGGTTTTCTTGGTTGCCATCGAGACCCTCGTCTCGAAGGCGATTTCGGCGTTGGCGGGCCTTTGCTCTACTTGCATAAACAGTCCGAACCCCCTGTCCGGTGGCGCCTCCGTCCGGTAGGAGCAGCGGGTCTCATAGGACTTGCTGCTGTCCGGCTCCAGACGCGACGTGATCTTGGCCTTTGCCCCGAGGAAGTCCTCGGCATCCTGCATGGTCAAGGTAGTACAGGCGTCGATGCGGCTTGCGGATCTATTGGCCGGTGCCGGCTCTTTGGTGGAGACCACGCCAGGGGTGGGAGACACAGCGGGCTTAGATGCGATCACAGATGTGGCTGTCGGGCCGCCTGGCTGGCCAGCGCTCGGACTTGCCGGCGCGGCGCAGGCCGATAGGAGCAGAAACGGAAGCAGCGACAGCATCGTGCACGTTCGTAGGACTCCCACGTCTTCTTTCCTCCCCACACCAATTCCTTGTGCGTTCCCAGATACAGGTTGTTCCCATAAGGGCATAACGCCCTCGTGGTGGGGCACGAGCCAATCCGACTCGACGTTATGGACCGCGCCGCCTGGCGCGATGCCCTCTCGACCAGTCATCTTAGGCTTAACTGCTATATTAGCAATCTACCGCAGGCCCGGCAATCCCCCGATATGACTAAAACCGACTGTGTTACCGACGCTATACCTTGCCTGCCGGGCAACAGGGCGCAACGGAGACAGTAAGCAAGGACACTGCACCCGGTTAGCGCCGTTACTTGGAGGAATCCGGCGGCTGGCGGTGATATAATCTCAGCAATGTGTAGCCGAGAACCGTTCGTCTCGGCCGTAAGGGTGGCGCACTTATGAACACCTACCTGGCCTCCGATCATCCGACGAACAATTCGCCCGTTGACGAGTTGGGCGCGCGGGGCGAGACAGCACGCCTATCTGGCGACAGTCGTCCCTGGCTGGGGCGCACGCTGTTCGCGCTCAGTCTCGCCGGCCTGCCGCTGGCGAACCTCGTACTCGCTCGCCGGGGTCGGAAGGGCGGCCTCCTGGTGCAGGCGGCGTCCGTTCTGCTGTTCGCTCGCGCCGTGCAGTTCGTCATCACGGGAACAGCTGCCCGCCTGCGCACCCTTCCCCGCCTCCTGGCGTACGCCGAGGTCGTCGGCGATGGCCTGGCCGCGCTGACCGGGTTCTGGGTGTGGGTGTGGCGGCCGTTCGTCGCCTCCCGGCAAACGGCCAGACCAAGACTGCGCGATGCCGGCCATTGGGTGGCACGGTTGAACGCCGTGGCCGTCGCCGCCATGTTCGTTCTGCACGCGGTGCGCATGGCCATCTACCTCAGTCCGGGCCAGGGCCGGCGGGATGACCGTGGTGTAGGCGCGGGGCCAGAAGGAGGAACGGCCAATCTGCCGGAGGAAGTCGCCCCCGGCGTGCACAGGCTGTCGATCTTCGGTTCCAACGTCTACTTCGTGCAGTCCGGCTCGTCCTGGGTGTTGGTCGACACGGCGTGGGCCTGGGGCAACAGCGGCCAGAAGATCAGGCAGGCGGCAGAGGCGCTGTTCGGTCCTGGGGCACGTCCGGCGACGATTCTGCTCACGCACATCCACCCCGATCACGACGGCGCCGCCCTTGAGCTTGCCCGCCTGTGGGACTGCTCGGTCTATGTGCATCCGGACGAACTGCCGATGACGACGGCCGATCTCGCGGGCCTAGAGCGGTTCGCCAATCCGCTCGACCGCGGGGTGATTCTCCCACTGCTGCGGGCAATGCCGCGGCAGCAGGTGGAGGCGATGCTCGCCAACGGGAGCCTCAGAGACGTCGCGCGGGCGCTGGATCCCGGTGGGGCAATTCCGTTCCTTCCCGACTGGAAGTGCATCCCGACGCCGGGCCACTCGCCGGGACATATCTCCCTCTTCCGCGAGAGCGACCGCGTCCTCATCGCGGGCGACGCCGTTCTGACGGAGGACGCGGGCTCGCTCGCGGGCTGGCTGAAGTTGGGGCTGCGGCGGAGTCGTCCCCACGTATATGCCGCGCCCTGGTACACGAACTGGGATCAGCGTGCCACGGACGCCTCCGTCCCTGTCCTGGCCGCCTTGGCGCCGCGCGTGCTGGCGACGAGTCACGGGGCGCCCGTGGCGGGCGAGGCTGCCGCACGCGAGCTGCGGACTCTGGCCGAGCGGGTGGCCGGCGGCCGCTAGAACGGCGATTCCTCCCCATACCCGGCAAGTCCTGCAGGCCTCGGAGAGGATAGAGATACTGCCGCTACTCGTCCTCCTCGTAATCCTCGTCGTCCTCGTCCATACCGGGGTATTGCGGCGGGGCCTCGCCGTGTTTCTCGACGATCCGCGGATAGGCGTCGCCGTCGGACGGGAGACCGGCTTTCTCGACCCGGACGTCGTGGCGCCACTCGTCGCCGAAGTCGAAGATATAGAGGAAGCGCTTGCGGGGCCGCAGCCCCAGGCGGTCCAGGCGGACATTCGCGCCCCGCTCGCCGAATCCACGCGTTTCCGTCCG
>JAJZQK010000136.1 GCA_021847625.1 Chloroflexota bacterium | reverse complement strand
GAGCCTGGCGGCTTGTTGACAGGCCCACGGGTCAATGCTAGGCTCATTGTTAGGCCGCCTTGGCACCAGCGGGCCAAGGCAGGCAACTCCTTTTGGGGCAATGACCGGGCAAGCGTAAGGCGAGGAAGGAACGATGAGGATACTGATAACAGGGGGCTTGGGCCGGGTCGGCAGAGCCGTGACGGAGTGGCTGAAAGACACGCACGAGGTCGCCGTTCTCGACGCGGCTGCCGGGCCGCTCGCGGACGACCGGCAGGTCTACGCCGGCAGCGTTTCGGACCGTGCCGCGGTAGTTAGGGCAATGACTGGGGCGGATGCCGTGATCCACATCTGGAACTACGTGGACGCGCGGGACGTGGGCCAGGCCTTCGCGCTCGCCCTGCGGCACGAAGGCGGGCCCTGCGACGTCTTCAACATCGGGGCCGACGACGTCGCCGCCGACCTGGACTCCCTCGAGCTCATTCGCGGGTACTATCCCGACGTGCCGGCCGTCAAGAATGCTGATTCCTTCCTTTGGAAGCCGCGGGCGCCCCTCTTCGGCATCGCCCGGGCGAAACAAGTGCTCGGCTTCGCACCCGCTTACACGTGGCGAGACTATGCTGCTCATCTTGACACTGCTCCTGCCGCCCCATAAGATACAAAGCGACCTATCTATCGCCTGTCAGGGATGAGTTAAGGAGCACGAGCAAGCATGAACACGGGATTAGCGGGCAAAGTCGTCGTCATTACCGGCGGGGCCGGTGGTATTGGCCGGGCCTGCGCGCTGGCCTTCGCCGCCGAGGGTGCCAAGGTGGTGGTTGCCGATCTGAATCTGCCGCAAGCCGAGACGGTGGCGGCGGAGGTAGGGGCCAAGGACCGCGCCCTGGCCCTGCAGGTCGACGTAACGAATACGGACTCGGTGCGGGCGCTCTTCGAGGCAGTGACGAAGACCTTCGGGCGCGTCGACGTGCTGGTCAACAACGCCGGCATCTTCCATCGCACCCCCATAGACGACATGACGGCCCAGGAGTGGGATCAGCTGCTGGCCGTCAACCTGAAGGGGGTCTTCCTCTGCGCCCAGGGGGCGCTGCGGATCATGAAGCAGCAACGCGCGGGCAAGATCGTCAACATGGCCTCGATGGGCGGGCAGCTCGGCGGGATCATCGCCGGCGCCGACTATTCCGCCTCCAAGGCCGGCGTGGCCTGCTTCACCAAGTCGCTTGCCAAGAACGCGGGGCCGTTCGGCATCAACGTGAACAGCGTGAATCCAGGCGTCATAGATACCGAAATGACGCGTCCCTGGGGGCAGGAGACCCTGGATAGGCAAAGGGAGAACACGCCGCTGCGGCGCCTGGGCACGGCCGAGGAGGTGGCGAACGCCGTCGTCTTCCTCGCCACCGACGCCGCGAGCTTCATCCACGGCACCCACCTCGACGTCAACGGCGGACTCTACATGGATTAGGGAAACCACGGATGTGGGCGGCCTGTTGGTCGTTGGTTAAGGCATAGCGGTCGGTTCCCCGCCGACCGTGGCGGCCAGAGACGGCCGCCACTACGGAAGGAATAAGTGGTAAGAGACGGGCCGGCTTCAATCGCCGGCCCGTCTCTCAGTTCTGCGCCGCCACTGTGTCCGGATACGGCCTACTTCGGCTGCCCCGCGACCTGGACTTTCGTGGCCTTGACCAGGTCTCCCTGCATATAGCCCGTGATGGTCACCGTCGCACCGGCGGCGGAAACGCCCTTCTTCTTGGGGCCAACGTTACCGGGTACGATCACCGTCACGACCTCGCTGTCCTTTTGCACCGTCCATTTGGAGCCCTGGATGCTCTGGACCGTCCCGGAGAAGGTAACCGACTCGCCCTCGGGCTCGTCCACATCCTGATCTTCCGGCTCCTCGGTGTCGACATCTTCGTCCGCCGAGGGGGCGCGCAGCTTGTTCAGGTGCGACAGCGGGCTGGAGAAGTTGAAGGTCTCGACCGCAGCGTTGTCCTCAAGGCTCTGCACGTACGCCTGCAACGTGGCGTTGTTCGCCATGTCAGCCGGCGTCGTCGACTCGATGGCATCCAGTACGGCGTCAGTTGGGCAAATCTGATCCTTGAGGGCGGTCAGATTATCGGTGTTCACCACCGCGTGCAGCCCGTCGCACCAGATCTGGTAGCGGGCCACCGCTGTGCCCTCGGGGGTGACTCCCGTCGGGTGGGCGCGGTAGCCATCGTCGGTCACGGTGTCCTTCTTGTCCTGCTTGGTCAGGCCAAGCCCGGGGGGCGTTGGCTTGTCTTCAGGTCTGCCGACACCCTGGGGCTGTCCTTCCCCGAGCGCCTGGCCTTGTGTCCAGACGGCCTCGTCGGCTACCGGGTCCGACTCGGCTGCCTGGCTCGACACCGCGGGGGCGGCGGGCGGCGGCTCGCTCTTGGCGAAGCCGAGGAAAGAAGGCACTCCGCTGGCGGCGGGTAATTGGGCCGCGGCCGAAGCCAAACCGAGCGATAGGGCGACCGTCAATAGAACGGTGACAACGAGACCAAGCAGCCGGTACCTGTGCATAATTCCTCCTTCTCGATCTCCTCGATGGGCAGCCTAGCTACTAGTTTAACGCATCGACCGGCAGTGGCTTTACAAGATTCCTGGCTGTCCGGTTGTCAAGAGGGCTAAGGTTTGGTTAAGTTCGTTGCCAGTCGCTTGGCCCTGTGCCAAGGGACAGGAGTCTAGAGACCGTCGAAGAGGCCGGTCAGCGGCTTCGCGGGTGGCGCAGACCAAGGACACTCGCACCCCCTCGGAAGCGTACAGGGCGAGGGTGCCGCCCGTGCCAAAGACCTCGTCGTCGGGGTGGGCAAACGTTGCCAAGAGCGCGCGTGGATCGGCCATTGTCGAGACCTCCCGTACCTAGCAAGGGCATTCTGTATTTCGGCTTGGTTAATCGTTGGCAAGCATCTTCGTGCTTGGCAATTACACCATGGGCCTATTCGCAAGGACCGCGCCAAGGGCGGAGAGAGGGCAGGACGGGCCGGCCGCCGCCGGGCCCGGCGTGGGCGCAGGCTGGGGCAGGGGCTTGACGCCGACGGGGGCCTTGACGGCGATGCTCGGGTCGTTGACGTCCCAGAGGGTCATCCAGATGCTGAGGCCGAACTTCTCATTCGGCTTCGCCTTGTCGGCGCCGCTCATCTTCATTACCAGCTGGCGGGTGATCATGTCGTCACTGCCGATGGCCAGCTCACCCTGAAAAGTCTTGATCTGAACGTCGTCCGCGCCGCTGCCCGGGGTCGCCATCCCGCCGCGGAGGGCCATGAGCTCCTGCATCTTCTCCGGCGGGATGGTGAAGGAGATGACGTCGCACTCGACGCCCTTGATCTTCCGCCTTCCCGTCGTCCGCACGTCGGAGGCGAGGGCGAGGAATTGCTCGACCTGGTCGGGGCTCGTCAGACCCATATCGTCGTCGTCCCCGCTGTCCAGCAGATTCTCGGCGTCGCCCATCGCCATCCACTGCTCGCCCATCTTCATATAGAGCACGTTGTCCTTGGCGATCATCTCCATTTCGAGGGCCAGAGGGCTGCCCTCGCTGGACAGGCGCATGTGCATGTCGGGCTCGGCCACGACGAAATCCATAGTCATCTTGACGGATTGGGCTTCGCCCGTCTGGGTGCCTTCGACGACTATCACCATCTGGCTGCGGTAGGACTTGACCGCCTCCTGGTTGTCCTGGGCCTGCCGGAGGAGGGCGCGGGCGTCGGCCGGCGTGGGCGACGGCGTCGGCGAGGGTGAAGGCATTGGGGTCGGCACGGGCGTGCTCATCGCCGTCGGCGAGGGGACGGCCGTCGGCGGCGGCGGCGGGGCTGCCCCGGCGCAGCCGGCCGCGAGAGCCACCGTGGCGATGACCACGACCAGGCAGACGTGCGATATGAATGCCTTCATGACGCCTCCTCCCAATCTTGCTGCCCGAGATGCGAGACCTTGCTCCCCGCATTCTACCTGCAAGCCAAGCTGTTGGCAACTATCGGCCAGTTCCTGTTGCGCGTGGAACGACACGGCGGTCGGTCTTTGCCCAGGGGGGCGCCCCTGCCTGCCTGGCACCTTTGTCCTATTGACGCTCGCCGGATCCAGGCATAGAGTGGAGCGGCAACAAGGAACCATGGAAGGAGATGACTATGGGAAAGCGTTGGCAGAGCCTTGCCCTCGTGGTAGGCATACTCGTCGCCAGCCTCTTCGCTTCCGTTTCGCCCGCCCAAGCGGCGGAAGACCTCGTGCTTCCAGTCCCCTACCGCAGCCAGTTTGACGGCACGGTTTGGGCGGCTTCCAATTGCGGCCCGACGTCCATCGCTATGGTCCTCGAGGCGTACGACCAGGACGTGCCGACGAAGACCCTCCGCGACCGGGCCAATCAACTCTATGGCATCGCCAGCCCCAGCACGGGGACGCGGATCGAAGACCTCGCCCGCGTCGTGCAGGAACGGGGGCTGACGACGTTCGGTCTAATGGACGGTCGCGCGTTCCACAAGTGGACGCTCGACGACGTGCGGGCGGAGATAGAGGCGGGCCGGCCGGTCGTGGCCCTCGTCTACTATCCTTCCCTGCCCAACCATAAGGGCGGTGCTGCCATCGGTCACTACATCGTCATCGTGGGCGTGGAAGGGGACGATTTCCTCTTCAACGACTCTGCCACCCATAACGGGTCTGGCTACCAGGTGCCGATAACGGCGGCCCAGCTAACCCGTGCCTGGCAGTATGGCAGCCATCCTATGTCCGGCTTCTCCGTCGGACCTGCGGCCGGCGAGCCAAGCCTATTGTCCAAGCAGGATGAGGTCTTCCCTCTGTTGATCGGCGGTCACTTTCTTTGGTAGGGTCGGATTGCCGGGCCCATTGCTGCCTGTCGCCCCCAAGGGGCTCGGTAGGGGCCCCTATCCCGCCGCCTCGGGCGAGTGGTCCATCGGTGCCGCCCCGGGGGTGGGCGAACAAGAGGAGACCTGGAGGCCTGCGTCGGCGGCCGTGTCGAGCTCGAAGGGCTCCAGCCGTCGGCGACCAGGGTCCTGCAGCATCCGCACGACAGGATGGGCTAGGTCAGCCTCGTTCTGATGCACCACGATGCCGGCGTATCCTCGCCAAGGCCCTTCTTGCACTACCACCCACGTTCCCATGGGGAAGGGAGGCAGGATGGAGAGGAACTGCTGGACGATCTCCCGGTTGAGGTGGGACCCGGCCATTTCTTCCAGACTGCGCACGATCTCCTCGGGGGACAAGGCCGGGCGATAGGGGCGGTCGGAGGCCATCGCCGAGTAGACGTCCGCGACGGCGGCGATCTCGGCGATGAGGAGGATGCGATGGGGGTCGTAACGGTCCAGCCCCTCGCGGGCGATCTTGTTCGTGCCCGCGAGCCCTCGCGGATAGCCAAGGCCATCCTGGCGCTCGTGATGCTGGAGGATGATATGGCGGGCCAGCAGCCCGTCCTCCGGCAGTAGCCGGGAAATGATTCCGTATCCCGCCTCAGGATGGCTGCGAATCTCCGCCCATTCCCGGGCATTCAGCGGGCCTTCCTTGTTGAGGATCTTCTCGTCTATGGCCAACTTGCCGATGTCGTGCAGCAGGCACCCCTGGGCGAGTTGCCGCAGGAGCCCTCGTTCCAGCCACAAACGCTTGCCGATCAGCAGCCCGGCGATGGTGACGTCGACGGAGTGGCAAAAAGAATAATTGTCGTGGCTCTTCAGCGATACCATCCCATCTAGCACGTCGGACTCCAGCACCTCGTCGATGACGTGCTCCACGTCTCGTGCCAGCCGTTCGTATCTCTCAAGGGCCTGTGTGGGCAGCCGGGGGCTTGGGTTATGTTGGGCAGTGGCGCAGGCGGCGAGGGCGAACATCCCCCGCACGTGCTGTTGCAGCACTGCCTGCGTGCGTTCGGAGACCGGATCGCCGAATGCTAGGTCGTCGTCATCGCCATCGCTAATGCAGATGGCGCGAAAGCCCCGCAGGTACAGCGTCTCGACGTAGCCCTCGGTGAGGGCCACCCCCCGCTGCAGGAGCACGTCCCCTCGGTCGTTGTATAGGGTTTTCCCGAGCACCATGCCGGGCTCGAGCCTGCTTACGGCTATCCTTTGCACGGCTATATCACATCTAATCGCTTTCCTACTTGAATTGACTGCCCCTCTTCGTCCTCGGTGCCTACCACATGTTTCGGCATTTGCCACTGGCATGGCCATACCTGGAGCCTGGGAAATGTGGGGGGGCCCGTGCGCCTCCCCATTTGTTAGGGCGGGTAGCCAGGCTGCCCTACCGTCGCGGGACGGGGTCCCCTGCCGGCGCGCGCCCGATTGCCGTAACAGGAAGGGACTCAGGACCCTATTGGCCGGCTCAGGGTATAGGTAGAATGCTGACTCGAAGGTAGGGGGTTCTCTTGCAAGGGTTGAGGGCCCAGGAGGAGGAATCGGTCATGACGGCAGTTGCGTACGAGGTGGAACCGCTAGTAAGGGTGGGCCAGGAATGGGCGACGCTGCCCAAGGGCCTTCCCCGGCAGGAAACGTCGGCGATCCGCCTCTTGCTTGTGGACGACCATACGCTTTTCAGGCAGGGGCTTGCCTCGCTTCTGAAGTCCCGCGGCGGTATGGAGGTAGTAGGGCAGGCCGGCGACGGGATAGAGGCCGTGCGCCTGGCCAGGCAGTTGCAGCCGGACGTCGTGCTAATGGACATCTCCATGCCCGGTATGAACGGCGTCGACGCCACCCGCGAGATCACGAGGAGCCTCCCCGGCGTGCGAGTGCTCGTCTTGGGTACCCCCTCCTATACGGACCAGCTGATGCCCATCCTGCGCGCGGGAGCGGCAGGCTATCTGCTTAAGGAGGCCGACGCCGACGAGCTGTTCCGGGGGATCGCCGCCGTGCATAATGGCAACTCCTACTTCAGCCCCGAGGTCTCGACCCGCCTGGTCCAGAGCATGTTCGTCGTCGGGCGCAGCCGTCTGCAACCCGTGCACCAGCCGCTCACGGCCCGGGAGAGGGAGATCCTTGACCTGGTGGCCGAGGGGCATCCCAACCAGGAGATAGCGCGCAGGGCTTGCGTCAGCGTCAAGACCGTCGAGGCGCACAAGGCCAACATCATCGCCAAGCTCGGCTTGAAGGGCGCCATCGACCTCGTGCGGTACGCGGTGCGCAAGCAGATGTCCGAACTAGAGGCGTAGGTGGCGGGGACGATGATCCGGGTGACGAGGATGGACGGGACCACGCTGTTCCTGAACAGCGACCTCATCGAGAGTGTGGAGGCGACGCCCGACACCGTCGTTCGCCTCACGACCCAGAAGAGGATAATCGTGCGGGAGTCGCCCCGGCGGGTGGTTTCCCTAATCATAGGCTATCGGCGGGCCCTGGCGTGGAAGGGCAGGCGTGCTCGTAGGCAGGCGAGGGTGAGACGATGCTGAAGGCTTCCGTAATGCAAGGCGCGGGCAAAGAGGCAGTCTCGGTCCAGAGCAAGGTGAGCGTGGATCCGGCTACCGCTATAGGCCTGCTAGCGGGCTTCGGCTGCCTGGTCGTGAGCTTCATGATGGAAGGCGGGCGGCTGGATGCCCTAATGAATCCGTCCGCGGCGCTGATCGTGTTTGGCGGGACGCTGGGCGCGACGCTCCTGAGCTCGCCGTACCGGTTGCTTCTCAACCTGCCGCGTGCCATCGTGCGCGCCTTTCTACCGCGCGTTAGCGACGACC
>JAJZQK010000135.1 GCA_021847625.1 Chloroflexota bacterium | reverse complement strand
GCAGAGCGCGTTCGACTTCTTTGGTCGCCGCCGTTTCCAGCGTGCGGGCGTTCAGCAGGGCCGTCTTCGCGTCTAGGGTCGCTTCCGCGGTGAGCGAAGGCAGTTTCAGCGAGCGTTGGATGAGAACTAGCGGCGGGATCGCCAGCAGCATCAGCCAGATGGCCTCCTGCCAGAGGACGGCGATCATGCCCCCCAGACAGCACAGCGAAAGATCGATTAGCAGCTCCTGGCTGGGCGGGCTGATGATACTGTAGGCCGGAAGTCGGTTCTGGAGGACCATCAGCGTTCTGGCGAGGAGGCGATTGATGGCGATTAGCGCGACGGCCGCCGAGACCGGTGCGCTCAGCGCGTACACGGGCAGCTCGGCGCCCGGCTGGTAGCCACTGAGGAATCCGTAGATGAAGACGGCGCCTTGCGTGGCCACGAGCCAGACGGCGGCGTTGAAGACGTGCAGGCCCCAGGGCCGTTCCTCGACCACCCACTCCACGACGAAGGCCGCCATCACCAGCAGAACCGTCTGCGAGGGCGTCAGCAGGATGACGGCGGCCATTATGAACGCGATCGTCAGCCTGTAGGTTTGCCGCGTGGGCGAGGTCACAGAGAAGAACTGGGCGCCGACCGCGAGGCCGGTGAGAATGGCAAATGACTGCCATTCGGCGAAGTCATTGGGGAAGTTGCGCAGGCCCAGGAAGAGCGCCATCACCCCTAGCAAGTAGACCTCGGCCGTATAGAAGCGGGCGAGAGGGCGCGTCTTCGCTGCGTCGAATGCCGATTCCACCCTGATGCTGGTGACCCCCTGCTTCAGTCTTCTTGCCCATATGCTACTTCCCCCAATTGACTCAGTCAGTAGTCAGGGCGTAAACGGTAAGTTAGCACATGGTGTCTTATGTTCAGAACCTGCCGCGGGTGGCCGCCTGATGGGGGAGGGTCGGTTGTCCCGGTGGCATGACGGGCATTGCCGGAAACGGCCAAGCGTGCTATCCTTCCGGCAACGTACTCGGCGTGCCGCAAGGCGGTTGAGAGACGGCCTGCGGCCCCCGTCCGGGCCGAACGGCCGTCTTGGTTCTTTCCGGCGCCTACCTTCCGGTTGCTGGGGGCGGCCTTCATCTTATTGACGACAAGAGGTCTGTGCGAGAAATGTCCGATCGATTTGCTCTCCGTTTGGCCAAGGTGCGCCGTTCGTCGCTCAAGGAAATCCTCAGGGCGACGACCCAGCCCGAGGTGATTTCCTTTGCCGGGGGCCTGCCGGCGCCGGAGCTCTTTCCCGTGGAGGCCATCAGGGTGGCCTGCGATCACGTGTTGAGCGGCGAAGGGGCGGCCGCTTTGCAGTACAGCGAAACGGAGGGTTACGGGCCGCTGCGAGAGTACCTGACCTCCGAGATGGCGCGGCGGGGCGTGGCCTGTGGCGTTGAGGACACGCTCATCACGACCGGGTCTCAGCAATCGCTCGACCTCGTCGCACGGGCCTTCCTCGACCCGGGCGACGTCGTGCTAACTGAGGATCCCACCTACCTGGCTGCTATCCAAACCTTCCAAACCTACGAGGCGCGTTTCGTGCCCGTGCCCACGGACGAGAGCGGCATCGTGCCCGAGGCGCTGCCGGAGCTGGTGGCCCGCTACCGGCCGAAGTTCCTCTACACGGTGCCGAACTTCCAGAATCCTACCGGTATCACTCTGACCGCGCCGCGACGGGAGGCGCTGTACGAGGTCGCCGCTCGCTGCGACCTGCTGGTTGTGGAGGATGACCCGTACGGTCGCCTGCGCTATATGGGCGCGGATATCCCGCCGGTGAAGACCTACGACACGGTGGGGCGCGTCATTTACATCAGCACCTTCTCCAAGACCGTGGTTCCCGGTATGCGGCTAGGCTGGATCGTGGCCACCCCAGAGATCATCGACATGCTCGTGATGCTCAAGCAGACCGCCGACCTGCACTCGTCCACCTTCGATCAGCGGGTCGTCTACGAGTACCTGCGGACAGGCCAGAGCGAAGCCCACATCGCCCGCATACGGGCGGCTTATGGCGAGCGCTATCGGGTGATGGACGAGGCACTGGGGGCAAGGATGCCGGCGGGCTGCCGCTGGACCCACCCGGAGGGCGGCATGTTCCTCTGGTTTGCCTGCCCCGAAGGCGTGAACACCTCGGCCTTGTTGCCGACGGCTCTCGCCCACAAGGTGGTCTTCGTGCCGGGCGAGGACTTCTTCCCCAACGGTGGCGGCCAGAACTTCATGCGGCTGAACTTCTCCAACTGCGGTCCCGAGCGCATCCGCGAGGGTGTCTCTCGCCTGGCCGCCCTCGTAGGAGAGGCGAGCCGGCGAGAGCTGAGCGCCGTCGCCGACTAGACTGGCCGGAGTCGGATTCACCGCGGAGGGTGCAGAGGACAGAGAGAATGCCTGGATTCCTTTCTCTGAGGAATTCCTCATCGCTTGGCGGCCGCCAGCGCTGAATGAAGAGGGACGGTGTAGGGGCGGCGTTTCGCCGCCCAAGGGCGCGGTGACCGCGCCCCTACAACCCGACGGCAACCGCTTTCGGTGAGACGACAAGCGGTCGCCGCTCCGGGGCTGCTTGGGGCGCCGTTCGGCGCTTTCCGGAAGGCCGCCGAAGCCGTGGGTGATCGTCTAGCCGGCGAGCCTTGTCCTTGCGAGCTGGTAACAGGCGCCCTATAATGCGAGGGTGCAATAAGCCGGCTAGGAGGGTAGAAAGACGGTATGGCTATAGTCAATAAGGCCAAGGAGAGGTTGCGGGCAGGGAAACCGATCGTCGGGGTTGGCTTCACCTTCGCCTCGCCCACGCTCATCGAGCTGTGCGCGTACGCGGGCTTCCACTTCGTGCGCATAGACTGCGAACACGGGCCGATGGACCCGGCCATTACGGAGGATCTAGTGCGAACGGCCGAGGCCGTGGGCATCACCCCCATCGTGCGCCCGCCGTTCAACTCGTCGCACGAGATCCTGCGCTACCTGGATACGGGCGCCCAGGGCGTGCTCGTGCCCCACATCGAGACCCGCGCCGACGCCGAGGCGGCGGCAAAGTCGGCCAGGTACTTCCCCCAGGGCGAACGGGGCATGGCAGGCGGGCGCTGGAGCCGCTACCTCACGGCCGGGACGCTCCCCGACCTCATCAAGCAGGTGAACGACGCCGTGCTGCTGATGGCGTTGGTGGAGAGCAAGAAAGGGGTGGACAACCTGGACGAGATCCTCGCCGTCCCCGGCATCGACGCGATCCAGGTCGGTCACAACGACCTCTCGCAGTCGCTCGGCCTGCCCGCCCTGGTCAACGAGCCGATAGTGCAGGAGCACATCAACCGCATCATCGACAAATCGCTCGCGGCGGGGAAGTACGTGGGCATGCTGGCAGCGGATGCGGCGGCCGCCCACAAGCTCCTTGATAGGGGCGTGCAGATAGTCGAAATGACGGCCAACAAACTGTTCTTCGACAGCAGCCGCGCCATTCTGAAGGACCTGGCGCTGGACTAAGCAACCTGCATCGGGCTGAAGGCCTGGGGGCGAAGCCAAGGCAGGATCAAGTGAGGCTCTGAAACACCTTGCCGGCGCTCACCCTCGGTCCGCCATAGCACCTGCCGTCGGCGAATCGGCGACCGACCGGTAATTAGCCGTAGGGGCTACCGGCGGTCGCCCTCATCGGGCCCGGCCGCTGCCCGTACCCTACGGCATAGGGTCATCGTTCTACCTCTATCCCTGTCGTCCCCGCTGAGACGGGGAAACATCGCCCTCGGCGGGCCGCCTGCCTGGCGGTCGGTCACGACCGCCCTAGGACGACCCTCACCCTCGCCCTCTCCCTGAAAGGGCGAGGGAACCCGCGCTCGGCTGCACGGTGGCTGTCCCGCAATGGGAACCTCCTTGCCGCGGCACCAAAGGGCGACCGCCGGTAGCCCCTACGTGCTATCGACTGCCCAGGCTGCCACCAGGCACTCGGTGGGACCCTGTCGCTGCCCGTGGGCTCTGAGTGGGTCTCACTCTCTGTAATCGGTCCCTACCAGGCAGTTCCCTATTCCGCGGCGTTGGCGTTCGTCGGCTGGGGGGCTTCGCCGACGATGGCCTGGACGATGTCGGCGTTGTTCGGCGGGCAGCCACGTACCCAGCGCTCGCCCCGGCGCAGTTCGCGCGGACGGCAGATGCCGATGGTGATGGTCCTCTCCGGGTCAGCGTCGGCCGGGACCTCCGCTTCGCCCGTCACGATCGTCAGCCCCTGCGCTTGGTCATACAGGCCCTGGCGCTTGAGGTCCCAGAGCGAGCTGAGCACGCCGTTCCGGCAGCCGGTGCAGGTGCCCTCGGCGTGGATGATGCGCAGCCCCTCCATGCGCAGCCGTTCGTCCTCGTGGCTGCGCAGAAAACGCCTGCGGACGGAGGATAGCGGCTCGCCGACGACCTGAATCTGAGCGAGGTCGCCGATGCCCAGGCTCCGCTCGGCGGCGATGGCCGGGATGGGGTTCTCGGCCAGGCGGAAGTCCATCACTTCGCCCGCCACCACGTCGACCGCCACCAGGTCGCGGCCCACGATCAGCAGGTCCATCTCTACCGGGATGCCGTGGAGCGGCCCCAACCCTTCCTGGCAGTAGATGCCGTCCACCACCGCCAAGGCCGGCTTGAACAGGGCCAGCAGGTCGGGCACGCCGCCGAAGATGCCGATGCGATGCAGACGCTTCTTCTCGGGGTCGGTCTCCAATCCCTTGAGGTTCTTGATGCTCAGGGTCACGTCGGTCTGGTCGTGCGTCTTCAGAACGGGAACGCTGATGATGGCGTCGGCCCGCGCGGCCAGCTCGAAGGTCGTCACCTCGGTGAGCACTCTCCCCCCGGGCACCGGCACCTTCACGGTCGGCGTGCGCTTAAGGTCGACGACCTCGTAGCCTTCCTCGCGCAGGCGGGTGTAGCCCATCGCCCGAATAACCTGCTCGGTGTCGACGCCGACAGCGCCGGACTCGGCGATGATGGGCCTGCCCCCTGCGGCGCGGACGAGGTCGGCGATGGCCTTGCAGACCGCGGGTGTCGTGCAGGCCCCGGCCCGCTGGCCGTCCGGTACGGCCAGCAGATTCGGCTTGATGAGGACCAGCGCGCCGGTGTGGACCAAATCGGCAAGGCCCCCGGCGAGGGCGACGGCTTCGGCGAGGGCGGCAGAGACCTCTTCAGACGACGGCTGGGGCGCGGTCTTGGTTATGGCGACGGTCGTGGGCATCGGGCAATCCTCCCAGTGGTGGATTAGGCGGCAAGGGTCGGTGCTTCTGCCGCTTAGGCTAGCAGACCGGCGGCGGGCCTGTCAAGGAAGCAGACTGTCCCCGAGAACCAACCTCAGGCCGGCTCCCAGGCGATGATGCGGTCCAAGCGGAAAGTTCGTTCCGCCTGGCGCAGCGTGCAGAAGGCGACGAGGTAGAGCGCGCCGTCGCTGTCCAGCACATGCAGGGGCTGCACCGTACGCCGGCTACAGCGACCGTCGCCGGCCAGGTAGGTGAGATGAAGCGGTCGCCCGGCACGGATCACCTGCGCCATGTCCGGCGGCAGAGGCACAGTCTGCTCGGCGGCGGGGATTGGCCAGTGGGAAGGGCCGCCCTGCAAGACAAACAGTTCGGCCAGGGGGGTCTGGGCCGGCAGTCGGGCGGTCTGGCAAAGCTTGCGCAGGAGCTGCCGCGTGGTGAGGGCATCGCTCAGCGCCCGGTGCGTTCGCCCGGAGGGCAAGATCCCGAAGTGCCAGGCCAACTCGGCTAGGCTGTGGCGACGGTAGGGGAGGAGGCGCCGAGAGAGGGCCAAGGTATCGATCGCGGGCATTTCGGGGATTGGTGCCCCGGCGAGACCCAGCTCGTGGCCAAGGAACGCCAGGTCAAAGGGAGCGTTGTGGGCTACCGGCACCCCGAGGGCGAGGGCCGTCGTCACTTGGGGTGCGATGGCGGCGAAAGTGGGCGCGTCGGCCAGTTCGGCGTCGGTGAGGCCGTTGACGGCCGCCGCCCCGGGGGAAATCGGCCGCTGGGGGTTGACCAGCGATGAGAAGCGAAGGACCTCGGTCTCCCCGCGATAGACCGCCAACCCTACCTCGCAAACCCTGTCGCCTCTTTCAGGACGCAGACCGGTGGTCTCGACGTCGACGAACACGAGCGGAATGTCGTGCAGGGGGCTCGAAAAGGCCGCGTCCCAGTTCAATGGGAATCCTACCTCCGGTCGCCGGTGGAATCGTCGCCGCGTTGCCTGGATAGCGTAGCACCTGGGTTCGGGGCCGTCAACGGCCACCCGGACCAGAGTACCAGGGCCGCCGCGGTGTGGGAGCAGACCATGCCCTTCCGAGGCCTGCCACGCCGGTGGCCGCTGCTTATGGCAACGGCCAGCCCTGATGCCCTTGACAGCGGTCCGCCGGCGGACTATCATTCATCCTATCAACGAACAGAATAGGGCAACCGTTAGCCGCTAGGGGCGCGAGGCTGAGAGGCAGGGTGATCTGCCGTCCCTTCGAACCTGATCTAGGTAATACTAGCGTAGGGAAGCGGCGTGGGGGAAGGGCCAACTGGCCGTCTGTCGCGCTGTATGCCCGGCGGACGGCTTTCTGTTTGCTCACAGGATTTGCTCACAGGAGGTGACTACGGTGGCAAGCATCTCGATTAGCCCGGTGCGTCCGGCCGAGCGCACCTACGGGGGCTGGGACTTCTTCCTTTTGTGGGCGGGGGCGGCCATCTCCTTCGCGGAGATCCTCACGGGCGGCATTCTGGCGCCGCTCGGCTTCGGCCTGGGGCTGCTGGCGATCATCCTCGGCCATCTGATCGGCAACACGCCGTTCGCAATGGGGGGCGTCATCAGTAGCGAGACCGGCGTCCCGACGATGGTCGGCACGCGGCCCGCCTTCGGCGTGCGGGGCTCCTATCTCGGGGCAACCCTCAACGTGGTCCAGCTCGTCGGTTGGACGGCGGTGATGATCATCTTGGCGGGCGAGGCGGCTAACGCCATCTCCGTCACGCTCTTCGGCTTCGACAACGTGGTGGCCTGGAAGCTCCTCGTGGGTGGGGCGACCACCGTGTGGGCCCTGATGGGACAGCGGAGTTGGCGGTGGCTGAACAACATCTCGGTTGTCTTGCTCCTCCTCCTCTGCACGGCGCTGACTTACGCCGCCCTGGGCGGCCAGAGCATCGGCGATATCGTGAGCCGGGGCCCGACCGGCGAGCTGCCGTTCGGCATTGGCCTGGACCTAGCCATTGCCTTGCCCATCTCCTGGTTGCCGCTGATCGGCGATTACTCCCGGTTTGCCCGTAGTTCGCGCGGCGGCTTCCTCGGCAGCTGGGTTGGCTACTTCGTGGGCAGCTGCTGGATGTTCGTCGTGGGCCTGATAGCCGCCCTGGCGAGCGGCGAGGCGAACCCGATTCCGATCATGGTGGCTCTGGGCCTGGGCCTGCCGGCCCTCATCATTGTGCTGCTCTCTACGTTTACCACTGCCTTCATGGACGTCTACTCGACCGCCGTCTCCGGCCTCAACGTCCTCCCCAAGCTGGGCGTGCGGGCTGGCGTGCTCCTCGGCGGTATCCTCGGCACGGCCATCGCCCTCGTGTTCCCGATGGACCAGTACCAGTCCTTCCTGCTTCTCATCGGGGCGACCTTCGTGCCGTACTTTGGCGTCGTCCTCGCGGATTACTTCCTGCTGCGCCGTCGCCGCTACAACATCGACG
>JAJZQK010000134.1 GCA_021847625.1 Chloroflexota bacterium | reverse complement strand
GCAAGGGAACGAGGCTGACCAACCACAGACTGAGGAGCCCGAGCGGCAGCAGCCGTAGCCAGCGCGGGCTGTTCTCCTTGCGCAGGAGGGTGCTGCCGAAGGCGGCCAGAACCACGGCCGACGCCACGAGCAGGGTCAATCGCAGTGCGTCGAGGATGACCTCCCCGCCTTGGCCGGACGTCCCCGCGACGAAGGCTGGGTCGGCGTGGCAGCTCAGGCAGTTGCTGGGCGCGAGGCGATGGGCGGTGGTAAGGGCGGGGGCGGACCCGGCGGATAGCGTGGACATGTCTGTCCAGGCCAGGAAGCTTGTCAAGAGGCCGAAGAGGGCGAGGTAGGCCAGAGCGTGGCCAAGGCGACGGTCGCTAGCTCGCCAAGACTCCAACGCCACGACCAGGCCGAGCACAAAGAAGGCAAGGCCGTAGACGAAGAAGACGATGTGCATGTTGGCGCTCAGGAAACCGGACACGGCTGCCAAATCGGGCCTCCGTAGGATCCACCTGTGCGACTAAGCGTTCGCCTCCAGCTCTAAACGGGAGCCGGAACCAGACGCCGGCAGGATCTCTGCCGACGTACTATCTATTCCTCCAAGACATACTCAAAGGTTAGCGTCGAAACGACGATGAAGAGGGCCGCGTAGGCTACGAGCAGGCCAATCCACTGGGCCTCGCCTGCCCCCAGCCCGGCCACGGCCGACTGGGTAGCTCTCACGGCTGCTATGATGAGCGGTACGATCACCGGGAACAACAATACAGGGAGCATGACTTCGCGGGTGCGGGTGTTGACGGAGATGGCGGCGAAGAGCGTCCCCACTGCCGCGAACCCCAGAGTGCCTAGCACGACTATCGCCACGAGCCACGGTGTGAGCAAGGGCAGATTGAACAGGACGGCGAACACCGGGATGGCGACGGCTTCCATCGCCAGCATGAAAAGCACGTTGCCCACCATCTTGCCCACGTAGATGGCGCTGCGGTCAACCGGACACAGCATAAGCCCGTCGAGACAGCCGCGGTCCTTCTCCAGAATGAGCGATCTGTTGAGGCCCAACACCCCAGCGAAGGCGATGGCTACCCAAAGCACGCCCGGGGCAACGTTCTCCACATTCTCGACTTGCAGTTCAAAGGCGAAGTTGAAGATTACGGCGGCGAGGAGGGCGAAGACGGACATAGCGCTGAACATCTCCTTGCTGCGCAGTTCGCAAGTGATGTCTTTCCAGACAATGGCCATTACTTGGCGCGAGAAGTTCATTTGCCTGGGCGCCTCCACGATTCCAGTTGGGTCGGAAACAGTCGGAAACAAAAGAGCCCCACGGCTGGCCGGCTTTGCCGTCCCCCTGGGGCACTGCACATAACCTTTGCTCGCGCGACCAGCCATTAGCTGCGTCACCTAGCTAATTGTGTAGGCCTAGTATATCAGCTTGACTTCGTGCCTGCAATACTACGGCGCAATCATCCTTTCGGACTAAATTGGACCATTGCGAACGCCGCCCTGCGTACTATGCGGGTGCCCGACACCAACTGCGGGCCGCCGACTCTCGCGGCCCGTCTCGGTCCGCGCGGGACTACGGCTGGGAGCGGGAGACCTGCGCCGGCTGCTCCACCTGTGCGCCCGCGTGGCTGCGTCGGAGATAGAGCAGGAGCAAGGCGCCGATCAGGAAGGTTACCAGGCAAACCCATTGGGCGAGCCTCAGCCCGTCGAACGTCTGGGCCGGGTCGCCGCGGAGGAACTCGTTGAGGAACCGGAGGGTGGAGTATGACATAAGATAGAGGGCGAAGGTCGCCCCCCGAAACGGCTTAATCTTGTCGAACCGCCAGAGGGCCATGAAGATGATCAGATTGCCGAAGGCTTCGTAGATCATCGTGGGATGGACCGGTTGGTCGTGGTAGGGGAAGACGACGCCCCACGGCAGGTCGGTTGGCTTGCCGTAGCAGCAACCCTCGAAGAAGCAGGCGAAACGGCCCACGGAATGTCCAATGGGCATCCCCACGCCGCCGAGATCCAGCGCCAGCAGGATAGGCAGCCGGTGACGGCCGATGAAGAGCAACATCGCCAGCACGCCGCTGATGATGGCACCCTGGAATACCAGGCCGCCTTCCCAAGAGGCAAAGATGCGGAGTGGTTGCTCGTAATAGCGCTCGGCATCCCAGGCGATGACCACGTAGTAGAGGCGCGAACCGACGATGCCGCCGATCACCGTCCAGACAGCCATATCGACGAATTGCTCGCCCGGTATTCCCTGCCGGCGGGCGGCCTTGTAAGCCGCGTAGACGCCGATCAGGATGCCGAGTTCGACGATGATGCTGTACGTCCTAAGCACCAACGGTCCTACGCTCACGAGTACTGGGTGCAAGATTCCACTCCCTATCCGCCCTGGCAGGCTTCCCCGCTGATCCTGGCCGTCGGCCACGGGCAGATCAGCCGGGCATCGTCCGGACCAGGCTAGCCGGGGTAATCGTTCAGTTCAGGGCGCCACCGGCGACGGCGGGGACGAGCAACACCTCGTCTCCGTCGGCTGGGCAAACCTCCGCCGTCTGGAGGGCACCGTTGACGACGTATAGCATCACCAGATTGGGAGATACGCCCACCCGCTCGGCGACCTCTCGCAGTGGAAGCGGCCCCTCTAGTTGGAGCTCGGTCTCGGACTTGCCGACGAGCGAGGCGAGGCTTGCGCCCAGTTTCACCCGCAATCTAATCGATCCGGCCAACTCTCTGCAGGTCCTCCGCGACGTCCGGCAAGCCGAGGCGGCGCAGCGTGGACTCTGTTGGCAGGCCGCGCTGATCCCAACCCCGCTGTGCGTAGTAGTCGTCGAGCAGCAGGTCCACGTTGTGGCGGTCGATGAGACTGCCCTCGGTGGCGCCGTCGGGGACAGGCTCGCTCATAAAGCGCTGTGGCGGGTAGTCGTAGCCGCGTCCGAAGTCGGCGAACTCCCGCGCCGCGTAGGCCCGCGTCAGGTTGTAGATGCGCTCTGACGTGCGCAGCAGGTCGTCCCAGGAGGTCCGCTTGCCCGTGACCGCCGGGTAGAGGTCGGCGTAATACTTCAGATCCATCCCCATCTCGACCCACGGCAACCTGCAGGCGGCCAGGGCGTCGAACAGGGGTCTGACGTGCTGGAGTTCGATCACCTTGGCGGCCTTGCCCTCTATCTTCTCGCGGCCCTGGCTGATGTCGTAGGTGATGGCCCAGGCCCGGTTGTGGTGGGCGCCGATGTCGGCCGTCATGTAGGCCAGCATCATCGCAGGGGCGCCGCGCGATTCGTAGCCGCTCCACTCCAGCCCCTTGATCTGGATCGCGTAGTCGGCCGAGCCCTTTCCAAAGACCGAGGCGGCATGGCGCACGCCGTTAGCCAGAATGTCGCCAATGCCTTCGCGGCGGGCAATGCGGTTGGCCAGCGTGACGAAGGCCTCGATGTCGCCGAAGCGAACGGGCAACCCGTCCGTGTCCGATTCGTCGATGACCCCTCGCTGGAAGCACTCCATCGCAAAGGCGATGGCGTTGCCGGTCGAGATGGTATCCAGGCCGAGCTCGTCGCACACGTAGTTGCCGTAGGCGACGTCCTCGATGCGGCCGATGGCGCAGTTGCTGCCGATCATCGCCGCCGTCTCGTACTCTGGTCCTTCGACCCAGACTCCCCGTTCGGCTACTCGACAGAACTTGCCGCAGGCCATCGGACACCCGAAGCAGGCCTTGCTGGAGACGATAATCCGCTCGCGCATCGCGTGGTGGTCTATACCGTCGATGCCCTCGAAGTAGCCCGAGCTGAAGTTGCGGGTAGGGAAGGCGCCGATGGAGTTGGCCCAGCTGCAGACGGAGCTGAGGCCGTAGTCATGCCAGACCTTGAGGCCCGGGTCGCCCTTCATCTTGAGGATCATCTCCCGGGTGATACGGCGAAGGGCCGGTACGTCGGCCACGGGGATGCTGTGCGTGCCGCGCACGGCCACGGCCTTCAGCCGTTTCGAGCCCATCACGGCGCCCACGCCCGTGCGACCCGCCTGGCGGCCGATGTCGTGGTTGACGCAGGCGTAGCGAACGAGGTTCTCCCCGGCCGGACCGATGGTTGCGATCTGGAAGTCCTCGCCAAGGTCGTTCTTCAGGGCGACCTCGCTCTCAATCGTGCCCTTTCCCCAGAGTGGGCTGGCATCCCGCAGCTCTACCCTCTCGTCGTCGACTAGCAGGTAGGTTGGCTTGGCCGCGATGCCCTGGAAGACCACCGCGTCATAGCCGGCGTACTTAAGCTCGGGGGCAAGATGGCCGCCGATGTTCGAGTCGCCGTAGAGGCCAGTGGCCGGCGACTTGGCGGCGATGGTGGCTTTGCTACCGGCGGGGAGGAACACCCCCGCAAACGGGCCGGAGGCGAAGACCAGGCGATTCTCTGGGCCAAGCGGGTCAACGCCTTTCGTCTCTTCATATATGATGCGGGCGGCAAAGCCGCGACCGCCCAAGTAATCCTGCGTCCATGCCGGATCAACCGATTCAGTCCACACCTTGCCGGTGGACAGGTCGACCCTGAGGATCTTACCGCCGTATCCCTCCACAGCCTTCTCCTTTTATCCCACCAACGACAGGGCGGACGTGGGGCAGAGTTCGACGCAATCGCCACATGCCTCGCATTTGAACGGCGCAAGGCCGCCCTCGGGGATGACGATTGCGTGCTGTGGGCACTCGTTAGCGCAGAGGCGACACCACGTGCACTCGGCTGGATCGATTTTGTAGATGCCGTCGACCTTGTGCAGAGCTCCCGTGGGGCAGACGCGCTCGCAGATGCCGCACTGGTCGCAAACGGCGATATCGTAATGTCCGCTCTCTAGGAGCCTGCTTGATATGACGATGCTGCTCATCTTGGGGTTGTTCTCGCCAAAATGGTGCAGAGCGCAAGCAAGCTGGCAAATGCGGCAGCCTGTGCATTGACTTGCCGTGGCCTTGACCCTCACCATGTACCTCCCTGACCTACCTGGAGCGTGCTCTCCACGCCGAACTTCCGGCGCATTATAGCACAAAGGGAAAGGAAAGTAAGGTAATCGCTGTCGAAAACCTGTCCTCCTGGCCGCGATTGACGCCTTTCGCCCGCGGGGCTTATAATTGGCTCAGCGTACATAAGAGGGGTATGGTATGTCCGATAACCCACTGGAAAAGGATACGGTTCAGCGTCTTCGCCGCATCGAGGGGCAGATCAAGGGCATCCAGCGAATGATCGAAGAGAAGCGCGAGTGCGAGGATGTGATGACGCAGATGATGGCCGTCAGAGCGGCCCTCGATCAGGTGGCAAAGCAGGTCGTCGTCGCGCACATTGACGAGTGCCTCTCTACGCTGCCTCCGGATCGAGCGCGCACGGCCATCGGGCGGGCCATCCACATGCTCAGCCGTATGTCCTCGTGAGCGAACGCTAGTCGGTGCACGCCGCTGGCTCGCGCCCGGAGCCTATCCCGGTGGAGGGCGCTCGCTACGAGCCGTTCCGCCGGGCTGCGCCTTCGCAGTCCGCGCGCGGTTGGCCGGACTGGGGCCATCGATGGGCTGCAGGGCAGGCTTGATACGGCATCTTCTTGGTGTTAGACTACCCTTGGTTGCCTGGACCTCAGGCGGGTTTCGCAAGGGTCGTTTTCGCGTTTGCCCCAAAACATCACAAGAGCATGTCCTGCCCTCGACTGCGAGTTGACGCCAGGTAGCAGGTTTGTCCGACACGCCGGTCGCTCAAGTAGCCGACAGAGTAGCAGGTATGCAGGGGGAGAGCCCAGATGCTTATCTTGAAGGCGCAGCAGATAATCGACGGCACCGGTGCGCTGCCCCGCCGTAACGCGGCCGTCGTCGTCGACGGGAGCAAGGTCGTCGACGTGTTGCCGAGCGGTTCGCTGAGCGAGGATGGGCACGAGGTGATTGACCTGGGGGCCGCCACGATCGTTCCCGGTTTGGTCGACTGCCATGTCCACCTGATGTTCGAGCCCGCGGCGGAGCGGGCGGCCGTCTGCGACACGCTGGCCAAGGACAGCGACGAGATGGCCGTGCTGCGAGCAGCCCGCAATGCCCAGCTGGCGCTGGCGGCGGGGGTCACGACGGTGCGCGATTGCGGCGGGCGCGGATTGACGACGCTGACTCTGCGCGAGGCCGTTGCCCAGGGGGCGATCGTGGGGCCGCGCATCATCGCCTCGGGCCAGCCGATCACGACGACGGCGGGCCACCTTCACTTCCTGGGCCTGGAGGCGGATACCGAGGCGGAAGTGCTGAAGGCCGGCCGCGGGCTAGTCAAGGCCGGGGTCGACTTCGTGAAGGTCTGCGCGACCGGGGGCAACATGACCCCGGGCTCGAACTCCCTGGCGGCCCAGTATGGGGCGGCGGAACTCTCCGCCTTGGTGGCCGACGCTCACAGGCTGGGGAAGAAGGTGGCCGCCCATGCGCACAGCATCGACGGCATCCGTAACGCCGTGGAGGCGGGGATCGACTCCATCGAGCATTGCAGCTGGATCGGACCCGACGGCAAGCCCGCCTACGACGAGCGAACGGCCGCCAAGATCGGTGAGAAGGGCCTCACCGTAGGCTTCACGTTCACCGGTTTGCAGCGGATCTTGCTGCCAAAGGGGAACGGGCGCGACCCTCAAGACAGGCGTAACCTCGAGCAATTGCAGGAAACCTTGGCCGTCCACCGACGCATGCTGGCCGACGGGCTGAAGATAGTGGTGAGCAGTGACGGCGGCGTGAGGCTCACCCGTTTCGAGGAGTTCGCGCACACGTTGGAGGTGGCGGTCGTCGGCTGCGGGGTCGCGCCGATGCGAGCGTTAGAGTTGGCCACGCGGGTGCCGGCCGAGGCGCTTGGTTTAGCGGACGAGATCGGGAGCCTGCAGGCCGGCAAGCAAGCTGATCTGGTCGTCGTGGACGGGGACCCCTCCCAGGATACTCGGGCCCTCGGCCGGGTCATTTCGGTGTTCAAGGGCGGGCGTCTGGTGGCCCAGCAGGGCAGGCTGGTTGTCGGCGGCCAGTCGGTATAGAGTTGGGAAATCCGAGGCCAGGGCCATTGCGGGCTTGCCTCCCCTAAGGTTATCATGTGGCGTGGCGAACCCGTCGTGTCCGCCACGTGGGGGACCAGTACGAGTAAGTGCGAGGATACATGCGATGGAAGAAGAGACTACTGAGGTTGCACCGCAGGAAGAAGAGGAACCCAAGAAATACTACATAGATACAGACTGGTACACGCGGCATAACCGCTCCTTCCGCGTAATTGCTGAGAAACGCTTTTGCTCGTCCTGCAAGGAGAAAATCGGCACCGAGACCCAGGAGCGGGTGCCGACCTTGGACCCGAAGACCGGCAGGGTGGTTTACGAAACGCGCACCGTGCCCTTCGGCAGCAACCCGACGGCCGTCATCAGGAGCTGTTGCTCGAAGGAGCGCGGTTACATCTCGGCTGAGATGCCCATACTGGAGGCCGTTTTCCGGGTCTTCCTGATGAACGGCAATCAACCGACGGACCTGGAGGGCATCAGGGGTGAACTATCGCAGTGGTTCTCTCTGACCTCACGCGCCCACGGCTACTCGGCGGAACTGCTGCGGAGACTTATCGAGGGCGACGACTATTACGGCCTGCGAGAATTCGCGACGCACATCGAAGAGTAGCGCTCGGAGGATTCCGAAGGGGAGGGTGACGGTTGGTCCGGCGTTTGGCTGGTGACCACGACGACGCGTCAGATCTGCCATTGGATTTGCCCAACCGGCGGGGCGGCCCGGCTAGGTCCGGCCGAAGGGGGTCCTCCCGAGATGAGGCC
>JAJZQK010000133.1 GCA_021847625.1 Chloroflexota bacterium | reverse complement strand
TCGTAGTAGGTGCCCACGCCGGCGTGGTCGCGGCCGAACATGTGGTGCGTGCAGCCGAGGTTCTTGCGCACGATGGCGTGGAAGACGGCCTCACGCGGCCCGGCGTAGCGCATGTCCCACATCAGCATGGAGGTCGTGTGGATCTCCTCCTTAAAGTAGCCGGCCGTGCGTAGGACGTCGTGGGTGAGCAGAATGGCCTCGTCGATGTAGTCGCCCTGGCGCTTCTCGCCGATGACCGGGTTGACGAGGATGGCGTCGGCGTTAGCGGCGAAATAGGCCCCCTTCATCAGCCACTCGTGGCCGGTGTGGGGGACGTTGCGCGTCTGGTGGGCGACGACCTTCTTCCAGCCCAGGTCGGCGAACTTCCGGCGCTGCGCGCTCGGCGGGAACCAGAACTTGTCGAAGGGGGCGTTGAACTGCGGCGGGTTGACGATGGTGATCTTGCCGCCGACGAACTTGTCCTTGTAGGCCCGCGTGCGGCGGACGCCCGGATGCTTGTCCTCGGCCGTGCCGTAGACGTTCTTCGCCATAAAGTCCTTGTCGTAGGCGAAGACCTCCTCGACCTCCAGGGTGGCAAACGGGTTATCCTGGTAGGTGAGGAGGAGCGTGTCGCCCTCCTTGAGGCCCAGCTCGTCAATCTGGCCCTGGGACATGTCGAAGACGAGAGGGATGCTCCAGACGTAGCCGTTGGCCAAGGTCATCTTGGAGACCACCGAGTCTACGTCGGCCTTGGTCATGAAGCCCTCGAGGGGAGAGAAGAAGCCGTAGGCGATGCCGATGCACTCGCGTGCTTGCGGGCTCGTCAACGGCACCTGTTTGAGCCCCTTCAGGCCCTTGGCGGCCTGCACGGGGTCCGCCACCCGTTCGACGATCTTACCGCCGTGTGGAGACAGGGAATTGTCGACCATGCCTTCCTCCAATCATCGCTGATATTTGCCCCCACCGTTCGGGGGCTCACCTGGGCTCGAAAGATCGGGCGGCCGGGCCGGCCGCGCCTGGCCGCGGCCCACGCCGGTCAAGGTTCCCTCACTTTGCCAAAAGCCGCGCCACCTCACCCAGCAGGGCATCCGCCTCGACGGGCTTGTCCAACCAGCTATCCACGGCCAACCCGCTCGCCTCGGTCTTGCCCCGCCGCCAGGGTCGGTCTTGCTCCACCTCGTTGACCAGCAGGATGGGGATGCTGCGCAGGTCGCGGTGCTCCTTCAGCATGCACGTCACCTTGGAGACCTCGCCCAGCGAACCCGCCGTGCAGACGAGGAGGATGAGGTCGGGCCGCTCCTCCTCCACCCGGCGCAGGCCGTCGCCGCAGCCGGGGGCGCAGACCACCTCGTAGCCGCTGCGGGTGAGGATGGCCCTCGTCGCCCGCACGAAGCGGGCGTCGTCGTCCACCACCAGCACCTTGGAGGCTTTGTTGGCCGGCTGCTCCGGCAGGCGCCAGTCGCGGGCGCGCTTGAAGACGCGCATCACGTGGTAGACCTCCGAGTGCCGCACGCCCTGGATCTTCCCCAGCTGGTTGGCGAGGAAGGAGAGCATGGCGTCGTTGGAGGGGAGGGCCAGTTCGACCAGCACGTCGTAGCCGCCGGTGGTCTGGTAGACGCCGAGCACCTCGGGCAGCCCCGCCAGCTGGGCGGCGATGTCCGGGGCATGGGTCAGGTCGGCCTGGATGCCGATGAAGGTATGCACGCCGAAGCCGAAGGCGGAGGGGTCGGCCACGGCCACGACGCGGATCCAGCCCTCCGCCAGCAGGCGTTCCAGACGCTTGCGGACGGTGCCCTCGGTGACGCCCAGCTGGCGGCCGATCTCCTGGTTCGCCAGGCGACCGTTCTTCTGCAAGAGCGCCACGATCTGTCTATCTAGCTGGTCTAAACCGGTCATCGTGCGAGCTCCTTTGCGGGCCCTTGTACGATTCTCGTACCCCTAGTAGGCCATTTGCTACGAATCTCGTCAACCCTCCCGGCGAACCATTTTTCGGGAGGCCAAAACCACCCATGCGGGCGCCCCGCGGAGGGGCACAGAACTAGTACCTGTGAATCACAGCGGGCTAGTCACGGCGAGGGGAAGGGACGCCGTCACCAGGCGGCCGGCGGCCCGAATCAGCGGCCAAGCGGCCGGGTCATGGCCCGAGGGGACTAGATAAGAGGTGGTCGTCCGGCCGGAGCCGGGCCTGGACACTCTCCCTCGCCCGCCTGGGACTAGTGATAGCGGGCGGTCAGGGCGGGTCCTTGCCTGGTGGGTAGACGGCCTTGCTTTACGCCGGGTTATCGGTTATGCTAGTTATGACACATGGTCTGGTCTCCCCACCACGGATGGAGAGGAGGCGGCACAGTGGGACAGGCGCTTACCATGGTGCGGAAACCCCTGGCGGGGCACCTGGCGACGCTCCTGGCAATGAACCTGCTCTACTTCGGGGCGCTGGGCGCGGGCATCGCCTACACCTCCGTCGACCCCCACGCCCAGGCGAGGCTCACGCGAGCGGTCGGCGAGGCCTTCGCCGCCTACGGCGTTCTGACGCCCGTCCTCCGGACTTACCAGGAGGGCAGTCTTGGCAGCGCCGTCGTCCTGACCTTAAGGAAGCCTCTTCACACCGCCGGCGGGAAGGGGTCCTTTGTAGCATAGGGGCGCCCCCTCGTCATTCCCGCGCAAGCGGGAATCCAGGCTCCTGGTGCGACGGCTGGATTCCCGCTGTCGCGGGAATGACGGCTGCCAGGCAGCCGTCCCGAAGATCAAGCCGATGCTCTTATGGTGCAATTCCAGCTTTGCCAAGGAAATCGTTGCACTTCCCACTCGCCAGTCCTATAATTGGCACACGTTGCGACAAGCGCGCGGAGGTATGCCTATGTAGCGGAGGGCGGGGCACCGCCCGCAATCAGTATATTTGGGACGGCGCCGCGTTGCCTTCGGCGAGGCAGGCGGATCAGTGCCGCCCCTGTTGATGGTCTCGCCCAGTTTGGCCCGTCGGCCAAGAGGCCGGCGGTGAGCATGCCGAGGACGAGGCGTATTCTCACTCATAAAGGAGCGTGGACTGTATGGCTGACCAATCGCCCAAGCGCAATCTCAGCCGGCGCGACTTCCTGCGGATCGGCGCGGCCTCCGCGGGCGTCTATCTGCTCAATGCCTGCGCGACGCCGGCGGCGCCTTCACCCACGGCGGCCTCCAAGCCCGCCGAGACCCCCAAGCCATCGGCGCCCGCGACGGCGGCCCCCACGGCGCCCGCCGCTGCCGCGCCCACCGCGGCCCCCACGAAGGTCCCAAGCCCCGCCGTGCCCAAGCGCGGCGGCACCTTCACCCTCGCCCGCACCCAGAACTACAACGACTTCAACCCCTTCAACCTCGCCTCTCCGGGCATGTGGGCCGGCGAACGCTCGCTCTATAGCACGCTCGCCTACTACGACCTGACCCTGAAGGCGGTGCCCGACCTGGCCGAGAGCTGGCAGGTGGCCGAGGACGGCAAGAGCGTGACGGTCAATCTGCGTCAGGGGGTCAAGTTCCACAGCGGCAAGGAGTTCACCTCCGACGACGTCAAGTTCTCCTGCCAGTTCGCCTCCACCGACAAGTCCGTCTTCATGCGCACGCTCTTCACCATCATCGAGTCGGTGGACACGCCGGACAAGTACACGGCCAAGATCAACTTCAAGAAGCTGGTCCCGGCGCCGATGGACATCCTCGACCAGCTATGGATGATCGACCAGGGTTCGGTGAAGGACTTCGCCAGCAAGCCGAACGGTACAGGCTCCTACAAGCTGGATAAGTACGTCCCCAACGACCGCGTGGAGCTGGTGCCGCATCCGGACTACTATGTGAAAGATACGCAGTACGTCGAGCGCTACGTTGCGGCGCAGATCCCGGACACGGCCTCGCTGGCGATCAACCTGGAGTCGGGCGCCATCGACTGCATGTGGCGCTGCTCGCTCCTCGACGCCGCCCGCCTGAAGTCGCAGGCGGACAAGTACGCGATCAGCATGGGCGCGCCCGGCCAGGGCATGTACGACATCGCCCTCAACGTCAAGTGGGGACCGTTCCAGAACAAGAAGGTCCGCCAGGCCATCGCCTGGGCGGTTGACCGCGAGCGCTTCTGCCGTACGGCGATGCAGGGGCTGATCCAGCCCACCTGCCTGATGTGGCCCTCCCACACTTGGGCCTACTTCAAAGACATGGAGAAGTCGGTCTGGTACGACCTCGACAAGGCGCGAGCCCTGCTGAAGGAGGGTGGCTACGAGAACGGCTTCGACGTGGAGATCCTCACCTCCACGAGCCGCGTCTACGGCTTCAAGGAGCTGGCGGAGATCCTCCAGGCCGACCTCAAGAAGATCGGCATCAACGGCAAGATCTTGGACCTGGAGACGGCGGCCTACAACGCGCGCATGAACGCGGGCGACATGCAAATCATGGTCCACAACTACGGCCGCTCCAACCGCGACCCGGGGACGATGATCACCGCCGCCAAGGCCTGGTACGTGGACAAGGAGGGCGGCTGGAGCCACTTCGAGAGCGCGGACTACGAGGACCTGCGCAACCAGATGCAGTCGACGCTGGACCTGGACAAGCGCAAGGAGATCGCGCGCAAGATCCAGGAGATGATGCTGGATGAGTCGTTCACCATCCTCGTGGCATCCCAGCCGACGGCCTGGGTCTGGCGCACCTACGTCAAGGGCCTGCGCTACGACCTGGAGAACTCGCCCTACATGAACGAGCTGTGGCTGGATAAGTAAGGCCCGCTGCTGCTCCGATTTGGGCGACCTGCCGGCCCCCCTCCCTCGCAAGAGGCAGGGGGGCCGTTTTAGTCTCACTGCCGTAAAATAGCTTGTTTTTGCCAAACTATTCGGGTATAATAAGACACTTAGAGGGGGGAGAAGAGCATGGTGGAGACGCAGAACGAGCAGTCTATAGAGCGAGCCCTGGATATGTTGCGCGGGATCTTCGCTGCCGTGCGGGCGGCGGAGCCGGCCTGGTTGGAGCTGGACCTCACCGTGGGGCAGATCAAGGGGCTCTTTTTCCTCGCCCATCACGGGCCGATGACGATCGGCCAGGTGGCGGAGGGGCTGCACATCGGCACCCCTTGGGCCAGCGTCCTTGTCGACCGCCTTGTCGACCTTGGCCTGGTGGAGCGGACAGAGGATCCCGCCGACCGTCGGCGGACGCTCGCTCGCCTGACCCCCCGCGGGGAGGAGCTTGTGGTCCAGGCGAAGGAGGGCGGCCGGGAGCGGCTGCGCCAAGGCATGTGCCGGCTCTCCGCCGACGACCTTGCCGCCCTGCTGCGCGGGCTGGAGGCCCTGCGCGCCGCGACCAAGTCGCCCCATTCGCAATGCTAACTCCACGCTAGTCTCTTAGGTCCTGGGTACGGGAGGCACTTTCCTTGGCAGAACAACCTTCGGTCAACGTCGACGCCGAGCCCCTGAGCATGCGCGCCACGCTCAGCCGTCGGCGTCTTATCATGGTCGTCGTCGGGATCATGCTGGCCATGCTCCTCTCGGCGATCGATCAGACGGTGGTCGGCACGGCCATGCCGCGCATCATCGCTGACCTCAACGGTCTGGAGCATTACGCCTGGGTCTTCACCGGCTACATGCTGGCCTCGACCGTCTCGCTGCCCATCTACGGCAAACTCTCCGACATCTACGGCCGCCGGCCGTTTTACCTGGCCGGTATGGTCCTCTTCATGGCGGGTTCGGCCCTGGCCGGCACCAGCCAGAACATGACGCAGCTCATCCTCTACCGCGGCCTGCAGGGCCTCGGCGCCGGGGCGATGATGCCAATCGCCCAGGCCATCATCGGCGACATCTTCCCGCCGGTGGAACGCGGCAAGTGGCAGGGACTGATGATGTCGGTCTTCGGCCTGGCCACGATCGTCGGGCCGACGCTGGGTGGCTGGATCACCGACAACTGGGGCTGGCGCTGGGTCTTTTACGTCAACATGCCCGTGGGCGCCCTGGCGCTGCTCACGGTCGCCTTGACCCTCCCCGGCCAGGGCGCGCGCCGGCAGCACGAGGTGGATTACCTGGGCGCGGCCACGTTGACGGCGGCCACGGTGCCGCTGCTCTTGGGCTTCACCTGGGCGGGCAACGAGTACGACTGGGTCTCGCCGCAGATCATCGGCCTCTTCGCCTTCTCCCTGCTCTCGTTCGTGGGCTTCTACCTAGCGGAGCGGCGGGCGGCGGAGCCGATCATCAACCCGAGCCTGTTCAACAATCGGATCTTCACGGTCTCGGTGCTGGCCAGCTTCATGCTGAGCGTGGGCATGTTCGGGGCGATCATGTACCTGCCGCTGTTCATGCAGGGCGTGATCGGCGATAGCGCCACCAGCTCCGGCGCCGTCCTCACGCCGATGATGCTCGCCTTCATGGCCAGCAGTATCATCGGTGGCCAGCTTATGTCGCGCACCGGCCGCTACAAGGCCCTGGCCCTGGGCGGCTTCGCGATGGGCCTGGTGGGCATGGTGCTGCTGACCCGCATGGACGCCACGGCGACGGACGCCCTGGTCGTGCGCAACATGATCGTGACGGGCCTGGGCATCGGCGTGATGATGAGCCTCTTCACGATCGTCGTCCAGAACGCCTTCCCGCTGCGGCGGTTAGGTGAGGTGACGGCCAGCCTGCAGTTCTTCCGTTCCATCGGCGGCACGGTCGGCGTGGCCGTGCTGGGCACGATTATGACCAACGGCTTCCACAATGCCTTCGAGGCCGACTTGCCGGCGACGCTGCGCCAGCTAATCCCGGCGGACAAGCTGGCGCTGTTGGCGAACCCGCAGGTGCTGCTATCGGACCAGACGACGGCGCAGCTACAGCAGGGCTTCGCCGCCTTCGGCAGCCAGGGCCAGGCGCTGCTTCAGCAGCTGATGGCGGTGACGCGCACCAGCCTGGCGACGGCGATCACCGACGTCTTCACCGTCGGCGCCGTGGTGATGGCGCTGGCCCTCGTGATGACGATCTTCCTGCCGGAGATCCCTCTGCGCGGGCGCCACGATCCGGTCCCCACGCCGGAGGCGGAAGCCAACGCTGGCAGCCCGCCCCGCCGGGTCACGACCGAACCCGCGTCGACCGACGCGAGCTAAGGCCAGCGGGCGCCCAGCGCCCGCGGCGACCGCAATCACCCGCCGACCGCCTTTTCTATCGCTTCTTGCAGCTGGGCGGCGGGCGAGAGTGGGCCGATGTCGATCTCACCATGCCCCAGCTGAAGGTCCTCTTCCTCGTCGGCGGGGGCGAAGGGGTGAACATGACCCAACTGGCGCGGACCCTGGGCATGACGCTGCCCACCCTCACGGGCGTCGTCGACCGCCTCGTCGGCCAGGGCCTGGTCTGCCGGCGCGACGACCCGCGCGACCGCCGAGTCGTGCTGCTCTACCCCACGAAGGAGGGGACGGCCCTCCTCGACCAGTTCATCCGCGCGGGGCGGCAACGCCTCCGCCTGATCCTCGATCAGCTCTCCCTCGCCAATCTGCGCAAGGTGGCCGAGACGCTCGACATGCTCTACACCGCGGCCACCAGCCCGCAAGGTACCGCCGAGATCGCCGGCCGAGAGGCCGCCGCGGCGGGACGGCGCAGCGAATAACCCTACAAGCCAATGAAAAGAGGTCTACGCATGGCAGTGTCCATCCCTCGTGCTCTCCTAAATAGTCCGACGTAGTTGTTGCTGCCCGGGTGCTCGCTACCGGGAGGGCCAACGAAGCCTCTGCCGGCATCCCTGTCATCCCCGCGCAAGCGGGGATCCAACGTTATCTGTAGGGGCGAACGGCGTTCGCCCTCCGGCCACGCACTGG
>JAJZQK010000132.1 GCA_021847625.1 Chloroflexota bacterium | reverse complement strand
TACGGTCGCCACGGCGGTTGTGCACTAAGCGTGACTACCTAGATGGTCCATTTCGCTCTGGCGGCGGCGCTGCCGAATCCGTATAGCGCGTCGCCGGCGATACAGCCGGCCGCCACGATGGTCATCGGCGTTTCCGCCTTCTGGCCATATATCCGCAGCATGGCCATCCGGATGGCGATGCCGACGAGCACCGCCCAGCCGGCCAGCGGATTCAAAATCAGCAGGCCGGTGGCGAGGAGAATCCCCATCTGGCGGTCCGGACCGCCGATGAACTGGATTATCGCCCCGGGTATCGCCCAGATCAGGAGGCTTGTCAACACGCTGGCGTCCACGCCCGCGGCGATGGTAGAGGCGTAGACCCTATCCACGGGCGGGAAGAGGTTGTTGGCGAAATAGAGGTTGTGGAACAGAACGACCATCACCCAGGCCACGCCGAGGCCGACCAGACCGGCGATGATCTGCTGGAAGCGGCCCTGCATCTCGAAGGAACGGCTACCGCCCTTGCGCAGATGCCAACCGGCCTTCAGGTCGTAGCCAGCATCGGCGAAGGCAGGGCCACCGGAGGCCACGAAGCCGACGAGCAGCCCGAGGGCGATGGGTGGGAAGCCCATGATCATGCCGAGGACGAGGAAGATCA
Source organism: Chloroflexota bacterium (assembly GCA_021847625.1). Next base: position 7,128 of record JAJZQK010000132.1, on the reverse strand, counting down.
GGGCCGTCGCGAAGGCGGGGAACCAGCCGGCGTGCATTGCCGAGAGGCCGACGATGAACTCCGCGGCCACGCAGGCGATAGCGGCGAAGACGACCCAGACCACCAACTGGACGGCCGACATCTGGCCGGTGAGGCCGGATATGGCCGCGAGGACGATGGCCGCGAGCAGATAGAGGCCGAGCCCCTTGGCGACGCCCTTGCCTAGGTCGGCCTCCGAGCGCGTCACCTCCGAGGCAGCCTCTGCCCCAGCCGCCGCTGCCTTCGCCTTGGCCTGGCGCCGCAAGATGATCATGCCAACCTGGATAAGGGCCACCAGGCCGGCACCGATCATCATGCCGTGCGGGATGTACATCGCGTTGATGTCCAAGCCCGCGAGCGGCCCAGCGTAGCCGCGGATGAGGAGGCCGACGCCGAACATCGTCAGGGCAAAGATGTTGCCGATGAAGGCCACGCCGAAGGCCGACATGGACACGCCCTGCCAGGCGCCGAGCATGCCGAGCACGGTGCCCCCAACCAGCAGGAGGGCGCGCCGGCCACCCTTGTCGCCGGCGTTGATCGCCTCCGCCGCCGCCACACCGGGAGGCCAGGCGTTGCGCCCGGCGAAGATGCGGGAGTCGAAGAGCCAGTACAGCATCGCCAGGTCTATCAACATACCCATCGTCGCGCCGATGAGCATGGGCGTGAGCAGCTCGGGCATTCCCATCAACACCGGGATGCCGATGGGTAGCAGCAGCGAGTTCGCCGCCCCGAAGGTGGCGCTGGAGATGTTGGACTGGACGAGGTTCTGACGATGGATGGATCGGAACCGCCCGAAGCCGGGCAAGGGGATGCGGGAGATGGCGATTGCCACCAGCACGCCGACGATGGCGGTGTTGGGGGTCACGCCAAGCGTGGTAAGGATCTGCAGACCGACAATAGCACCGATTACCGAGAGGAGCACCGTCATTATCAGAACGCCGGGCTCCAGTGCACGAGGATGGTACTCTTCCTCTACCGCTGGCGCAACGCCAGCCGGAACACTCTCCGAAGCCATACCCCACCTCTACTAGCCTAGTTTTTGTTGGACTACGGCGGTACAAACCGCCTCCGGCTAGGTTCACTACCAGTGTTACCGATTAGTGCAGAGAAACGATGTTCCGGGTCTAGTCAGTGGGCTATTCTCTAGCCCAATCTTTGATTGTTATCGCTTGTCGATCTCACCTCCTTCCCGTTCCCGCCACGACCGTGCCTAGGCCAGGGCGAACCAGGCCATTAGCCCCGCCGCGTCGACGGCGTCGACGGCGATCACGCCCGTGCGCTGGCGCAGTTCCGGCGCAAAGCCAATCGTGGTGTAGCCGGTGCAGGCTAGAACGATGGAACCCGCCCCGGCTTCGATCAGCCTGCTCGCCGCCCGCAGAGCGGCGTTGCGCCCCCAATCCGTCATCAGATCGGTGGTGTCGCGCACTCCCTGCGGATTGGCCTCACCCACGAAGCGCTCGCCCAGGATCTGGCGGACGGGCCCAGGGGCCCCTTCCGTCAGGTTGAGCACGCCGACCCGCTCGGCCAGGGAAATGGCGACGGCCGACGCGGCCGAGCCGGCGCCAATGACGGGGATCTTCAGCTCCGCGCGCAGTTCCGCCACGCCGGGGTCGGCGGCACAGCTGACGACGATAGCCCTGGCGCCTTCTTTGGCCATCTGCCGGCCCAAGGCGACGATCTTGGGGACCGCCAACTGCTCACTCTGATCGTCGTAGATGCCGCGCCGCTGGTCGGGGATACAAAGACTCTTGGTAACCAAACCGTACTTGCGCTCGATCTGTCGACCGTGCGTTGCCACCTGCTCGGGGTCGTCGAGAGTCAGAACCCTGATGACGCCAATGTAGTCGCCCATCTTTCGCAGCTCCCAATCCTTTTACTTGGCTACCCATCGGCCGGGATGAGCTTAGCACTTTCACATACAATAGTCAATCATCCGGTGGCCTGACTATTCACTCGGCCTCGGTCTGGTCGGAACGTTGCTCTCTCCGCGCAACGGTTGTGCCCGGCGAAACGCTTGACGAGGGTTGCTTGCCATTGTATCGTAGGGACGCGAATGGCGGATCGACTGATACACTCCCCCCGGCGAGGGGTTGCCGGAGGCGAAGACGGAGGTGTCGGAAATGAAGGCTCAGGTGTCGCTCACTCCCAATGAGGCCAAGAGGCTGATCGCCAAGGCCATCGTTGCTCTGCCGGAGGTGCAGGCGGCGCTGGCCGGCGGTCGCGTGCTTCTCAAGGGGGGCACCACGGTTTCGGCGGTGGCCGAGGAACTGGGGGCGATGCCGCTGCGGATCTCGGGCCGGGTGTCGGCGCTAGGCGCCAAGGCGGCCTGGGGAACGGAGAAGACGGCGCCCCACAGCGTGCTGATAGAGCGGGGCGAGCCCCGCAACGTCGACGATAGTCTCGAGCAGACGGTGGAGCGGCTACGCGGCACGGACGTGGCGATCATCGGCGCCAACGCCATCGACGTCTATGGCAACGCGGCGCTAATGGCGGGGGCCCCCCTCGGCGGTCCCCCCGGCCGGATTCTCGCCGGTCTCCTCGCCCAGGGTACGCGGATCGTCATCGCGGCGGGCCTGGAGAAGCTGATCCCCGGTCGGATCGAGGAGGCTATGCGGGCGGCGGGGCGCAGCAGCGCGAAGGTCGCCATGGGGATGGCGGTGGGGCTGATGCCAGTGTACGGCAGGCTGGTGACCGAAAGGGAGGCCTTCACCATTCTGGCGAACGTCCAGTGCACCGTGATCGGCGCGGGGGGTATCATGGGTGGCGAGGGGTCGACGACGCTGGTGCTGGAGGGCGAGGAGGACGAAGTTCGCAAGGCGTTCGCCCTGGCCGAGGCTGTGAAGGGGAGCCCATTGAGCGGCTGTATCGAGTCCCTGGAGGAGTGTGGGCCCGGTTGCCCTAGCTGCCGCCAGCATCTAGCCTGCATCTACCGCCAGCCGAAACTGGCCAAGGCGCGGGCGGGCACCTCGCAGCCGCGAGAGGGGCAGTAGCATGCGGGTTCGTCCCCTTGCCCGTGCCGACATACCGGCCTTTCTCGATCTAATCGAGGCCCTGTCGGACTATGAGAATCTGCCCAGACCCGACGCGGCGGCGCGCGAACGCCTTGCCGCGGATGCGCTGGGCGAGCGGCCGCGCTTCTGGGTCCAGCTGGCCGAGCGCGCGGGCCGGGTGATTGGCTACGTCGTCTACTTCGAGACCTACTCGACCATACTCGGCAGGCCCACCCTGTACATCGAAGACATCTTCGTGCTGCCGGAGGAGCGCAAGTCTGGCGCCGGGCGTGCCCTGATGCGGGCAATGGCCCAGGAGGCCGTAGAGCGGGGCTGCGGGCGGATCGAATGGCAGGTGCTGACCTGGAACATCGCCGCGAGGGCGTTTTACGAGCGGATGGGCGCCGCACCCCTTGGGGAATGGCAACCTTACCGCCTGCTGCCGGAACAATTCTGCTCGTTGGCCGAGGCGGATGGGAACGGCCGCTAGGTCTCGTCCAGGGTGGGCGGCTGTCGTGGCTGCATTATCTCTCGGCGGAGAATGATGATCGAGCTACCAGCGACCAGCCAAACGCAGGCCGTCCATACCAGGCGGAAGGCGAAGAGGACGGACAGAGCCTCGTCCGCGTTGTAGCCGAGCTGCTCCATGGCCACGGTGCCGCTGGCCTCGGCGACGCCCAGGCCCACCGCCAGGGCAAACGTGTAGACGGAAATGGCCTGCGGGAAGGAGAAGTTCGGCAGGCCGAGGCTGATGGCTATCATGAAGAAGCCGGCGACAATACAGAATAGGTAGCCTGCCGCGAGGAGTACGGCGACCAGGACGACACGGAGCGACGCAAGTTCGCCTAGCCCGGTCAGAAACTCGAGGATCCAAATGCCGACTCTGCCAAGAGGGCCGGTCCGTAAGAACTCCGCTACCGCGTGCTCAGCAGACCGCAGGCGGCGGAACACGATTACGGTGATGATTATCGCGCCGAGAATGCCGAGCACCGCCGGTCGTAGCCAGCTGAATCCCTGCACGCCAATAATGGCGGCGATCAGTAGTGCCGTCCCTCCCTCGGCAATCAGCACAGCCGTGGTGGCGGCTGATGAGAGCGCGAAGTCGGAACCCTGGACACGGCGCAGCACGTAATTCTGCGCGTAGACGCCCGCCGGTATGGCGAGGGCGATCTCGCCCACGGCGAACGAGATAATGAGTTGCGACCAGGTAACCTCGATTTGCAGCCCTTGTAGGAACCAACGAAACTGCACGGCCTTGATGGAAAGATAGCCCAGGGCCAGGCCAAAGACGATCCCGAAGATGTGATAAGGCAGATGGGCGATCCGCGCCACCAAGCCTGGCAGGTCGGGGATGTTGTAGATGAGAAAGCCGAGGGCGATGGTGAGCAAGAGAGGCAGCAGCACCGGCAGTCGCGCCAGCAGACTGAGCATTCTCTGCAGGATGTTCATATGTCAGAGTCCACGAGAAGCGCCAGAGAGCGCTTCTCGAACCGGCTTGCCCAGTATCGGCGTCGGCGACGTTGGTTATCTATCTAGAGCCGCCTTTCCCGTCCTGGCGGCAGTACGCTTCCCAAGGCGCGCCTAGGCCAGGTTGATCAAATGGGGGGTCCGTTGCAGGGCCGCGACGGTGGGGGCGCCGAGGCAGAACATGGCCGTGCGCAGCTCGTGAATCAGCAGTTCGAGCCTCGCCACCACGGCGGCAGACGACTCGGCCGCCGGCCGCAGTAGCGGCTGGGCGATCCCTACCGCCGTGGCCCCCATGGCCAGGGCCTTGGCGGCGTCGACGCCGTTGCGAATGCCCCCGGAGGCGATGACAGGCAAGCCGTCAGTCGCGCTCAGCACCTGGTGGAGCGATTCTGCCGTGGGGATGCCCCAGGAAGCGAACGGCGAGCCGCGGGCTTCCTCGGCCGATTTGCCGGCCATTATCGCCTGCACCACGAACCACGAGGTGCCGCCGGCGCCGGCGACCTCGATACCGCCGACCCCGCCGGCCTTGAGCGCGGCCGCCGTGCTCAAGGCGATGCCCCAGCCGACCTCTTTGACCAGGACCGGCGCTCCTAACTCCTCGCAGATCGCCGCTATCTTCGGCAGCAGCCCGCGGAAGTTGCGGTCGCCGTTTGGCTGTTGTATCTCCTGCAACCCGTTCAGGTGCAGGAAGAGCCCGTCGGCCTCGATCATCGCCACCGCCTGGCGGCACTCGGCCAGGCCAAAGCCAGCGTTCAGTTGCACGGCCCCCAAGTTCCCTAAGAGGAGGATGTCGGGGGCCACCTCCCTTACCTGGTAGGTCTCGGCTAGCCCCGGGTCGATGATGGCCGCCCGCTGCGAGCCCACGGCCATGCCGATCCCTAGTCTCTGCGCTGCCTCGGCCAGATTCCGGTTTATCCTCCTGGCCAGACGGCAGCCACCGGTCATGGCCGATATGAACAAGGGCGCCCGCAAGTGCCGGCCCAGCAGGTTCACGGACAGGTCCATCTCCTGCCAATCGATCTCCGGGAGGGCCTGGTGCACGAAGCGATAGTGTTCGAAGCCGGTGGTTACGCCGCTGGCCTGCACGTTGTCGTGCATGCAGACGAGAAGTTGGGCCTCCTTGCGCCCGGCGTGGCTAGAGGGGAGGTCCACTATCCGATCCTCCGGCCGCTGCCCTCCCAACCCCGGCGGTGAGCCAAAGGGATCTATCACTTCGTATTCTCTGCGCCGAGGCAGGCGCTGCGAATAGCGCTCGCCGTGACAAGACCGATTTCTCTGTATTCGCAATTCTCCGAACCCGCCCCTTTGATCTCTATCTAAATAGTACGGTAACGACGCGCCCGCGTCGTTGTGTGGCGGCTCTGCCGGCCCCTACGGAAGTAAGGAGGCCGCCGCAGACGCCGTTTTCATCGGACGTCGGTGGCCGTTAGGCTATGAGGAATTCCCAGCGACAGTTGGGCGGTGAGCCGGTCTTGGCCACGGGCCCCACGGAGAAGCCGCCGGGGATCCGGACCGGACCACGGGGGGCAAGCCCCCGCGCTACAGCCTGCTCGGCGCCCTCCGCGGTGAATCCGGTCACTCATCACTCATTACTCATCACTCATCACTCATCACTTATTGAGGGCCGGGCCATTCAGGCGCTGTGGGCGATGTCTGCCAGCGAATTCGGATAGCAGCCAGCGACCAGCGCTTCGCGCACCTGCTCCTCGTCAACCGAGGTGTCCACGCAGCCGGTAGCGGTGAGGGGAATGATGACGATCTCCGGCTTTCGGCCCAAGGCCATCAGGCCGCCGACGCCCTCCACGCCCTGCTCCAGCTCCTTCTCGCAAGCGACGGCCACGATCCCGCGCGGTCTATACTCCTGCACGTAACGCAGGGCCATCGACCCGCCGCTGGCCACGCACACGCCCTTGTAACCCAGGTTCAGCGCCAGCCGCTGGAGACGGCCGACGGCGCAATCCTCTTGGCAATCATCGGGACAAATAAGGCCCTTCTTGCTGAACTTGCCGGGGCAACTCGCGCTCGGCCGCAAGCAGTACGAAAGCAACAGCACCCTCTGGGTGGGATCGACGCGAGAAAGCCCATCGAACGATTCGAATCTCATCTTGTCTGCTCCCTATCTACCTTGTAGCGTGCCAAGGCCAGCAAAGGAAAGTGGAGTCTATACATGTCGTACCTAAGATAGAACGCCCGTGGAAAGCCGGTGCCGGTGTAGGCCTCTTCCTCCCACGACCCGTCCTCCCGCTGGGTTCGCAGCAGATACTCCACGCCTGTCGTAACCGCGGGATGGTCAGAGCCCGCCGTGGCGGTCAGCCCCGTGATGGCCCAGGCGGTCTGGGAGGCCGTGCTGGGGCCTATGCCGCGGCTATGTATGGGGTCGTCATAACTGCGGCAGGTCTCGCCCCAGCCGCCGTCCTGATTCTGGTGGGATACGAGCCAAGCGACGCCTCGCCTGAGGGAAGGTCGCTGCCGGCCCTCGCCGAGGGTGCCCAGGGCGACCAGCACCTGGGCCGTACCGTAGATGTAGTCGACGCCCCAGCGTCCGTACCAGGCGCCGTCGCTTTCCTGGGCCTTGGCGATGTAGGAAAGCGCCCGCTGTATTGCCCTGCCCTTCGGCGCCCGCTCTACTAGGCATTCGAGCACGTGGGCGGTG
>JAJZQK010000131.1 GCA_021847625.1 Chloroflexota bacterium | reverse complement strand
CCAGAGATCGTCATGCCCGCACAAGCGGGCATCCAGGAAATCCGCCGATGGCTGCCTGGACCCCCGCGAAAGCGGGGGTGACGTTGGCATCAAACCGTGACTCTGTCTATCCGCCCTCCTGAACCATGCCGATCATGGAGATGGAGAATGCACTGGCGAGCCAACGCGGGTAGTGGAACGTGCACATTCGGGGCGGACTGATGCAACAGGGCGAGGAGGAAGCTCACGGAGCGCGTAGATGGTGCTGCTTTAAGACCGGGCGTCATGTCTCTGGCTCTGTTGCTTTCTGAATGAAGAAAACCACCCGGAGATGGGTGGTCTTGTAGTTCTGAGTGGTGGCAGCGACTGGATTTGAACCAGTGACCAAGGGCTTATGAGTCCCCTGCTCTACCTCTGAGCTACGCTGCCATTTTGGCCGCCGTTGGGCGGCGAGCACAACGGATTATACAAAATGGGGCTGCTCCGTGTCAAGGTGGGCAGAGAACGGAAGCTAGGCTGGTTACTGGCTTACCGTTGGCGTTGAACCGGCCGGCGACTTGGGTTATAATTCAACGACACACGCCCGATGGCGCGGGCGATCAGTCGCATAGCGCGAGCCGCTAGCTCAGTGGAAGAGCATCTGACTTTTAATCAGAGGGTCGTGGGTTCGAATCCCACGCGGCTCACCTATGGGGTCCCCTTGGGGGACCCTTTCTGTTTGCCTGGCATACGCCGTGGTCGGTGAATCCACTGAATCCTCTGCGTCCTGTCCGTACTGGTTGCTCCGTGCACTACCATGCCCCCGGGAGAACCTCGCGTCAGGGGCGGCTGCCGGAAGTTGACGTAATGGGGGGGCGAGTGGTACCGTGTCTGCGGATAAGAGGTACGTGAGAAGCGGGAACAAGGAGCGGCTATGGAGACTGAGGTGTACCGGACTCGTCTCGCGAGTGCAAGCATGGTAGCCCGCACCATGGGCGTGGCCACGAGCGAAATTCGCGGGCCGGAGTGCATTGTGACGGATCGTCGGCTGCTGTTGTCGCGCGCCGACGACGGGACCGTGGCCGAGGTGCTGCTGCGGGACCTCGACGAGGTGAAGGTGAAGCGTCTGTTTGACTTGCCGTCCATCTTCACCGGCAGCGACTACTGGGTCGAGCTCTGCTTTGCCAACGGCGCGGGGGACGGCGGGCCAAGGAGCATCGTCGCGCTCCATCCCCAGGGGCGGCCGAACAAGGACCAAGCAACCGAACTAGCCTCGCGAATTCGCTTGGCCTTGGAGGCTACCCTCCAGGAGGCCACCCTCCAGTAGAAGGCGGCCCGCCCGATCGGGCAGACCATCTGTCTCCCGGCCGCAGGAACACCGCCGAAGTCGCTGGCACCCGCGCTTGCTGACGGGGGAGCCATGGGGAACGTGGCTCCAACTGCGGGGCGAGGTTCCAGCAGGGACGGTGCGTCTATCTCCAGGCGCCAGTCTGCAGCGCGGCCATCTCGTCCCATGCTCATGCCTTCCCCTTTCTGGCCCCTGCGGCGCGGCCTGTCCACTTGACAAACTAGCGCTAGGATGTAGAATCCTCAACGATGCGACTCTTTGAGACTGCGGGGCGTGGATTCGCAGCGGGGTTGCTCTAAGCGTGGGAGGTGGGCCCCGAACTACCCACTCCACAACACTCGTTAAGTAGGTCGGCTACCGTCGTCCCTTTCTCGGTGTTGGCTTGGGCAGGGAGGTATGGTTTTCCTGCTCCCAGCCGGGACATGCCCTACTCGGCATCATCGTCTCCACGGGGAGGGGGCGACGTCTCGTCGCAGGGAGTGTATGCGGCCTAGCCCCGGGCCATAGGAAGGGGAATGAGATGAGGGAGGCAGCCAACCAAAGCCGCTGCCTCCCTTACTGTGTACCGCTTACGACCGCACCATTGGCGCGTGCGCGGTCGAGGATGGGTTAGTTAGATTGATGCTGGTGCTGGCTTGTGGACGGGCTCCGGCTTCACATACTTGCCGGGTAGGTCCTTGCTGTTCGTTACGCCAAGCTTTCGGTAGAGCTTGGTGAACTGGTCCTGGAGCTCCTTGCTGAGCTGCTCGCGGGTCTCCGAAGGCATGTTCCACAGCTCCTGCTTGAACGGCCCCCAGGCGCGCTTGCGGGTCTTGTAGTAGAACTGCTCGTCCGTTTCTCCCTGCTTTCGCTCGCTGGCCCGCTTGTCGGCAAGGTAGGCGTACATGCGGTCGCGAAGTTCCCTGGGCATCGCCGGGCTATTGAAGACGATGTTCTGGAAGCCCGTCGCCAGGTGCACCTCGGCCGCGCCCATCTTGGGGAACAGGTCGAAGTAGTCGTCCGGCAGCGTCGAGGCCCCATGCTGCACCGCACCGGCCAGCCCATAGTCCTTGCGCGCGATTTCCGAGAGTTCCTTCAGCCGGTCAAAGTCGAGTTTGACGTCGGCCACCCCGCCACCCGCCAGGGGCACGCCACCGTGCACGGTGCCGGTCTGGATGCTGATCTTGCTGATGCCAGGCCTAGCCGATCCCAACTCCCTCAGATACTCGTCCATGAAGGTCTTCAGTTCTTCGACCGTGCTGTTGTGCCCGCCGACTTCCCCGATTTCACCGCCAACCGATACCGTCACGCCCGCGGGCTGATGTTGACGAATGAAGGAGGTCATCTCGGCGGTGTACTTCACGTTGAGGGTCTGCTGCTCGGCCACGGTCTTCTTGGTGATGTCGACCAGCGTGGAGGCGTCGATATCTATGTTGTAGAAGCCCCCGTCGAGCGCCTCCTCAATAAGCGAGCGGACGGTGCCAACCTCGGCGTTCGCATCCCTCTCGTAGTTGCTGCGCACCAGCTGGAAGTGATCCCCTTGGATGAAGACAGGTCCGCGAAAGCCTTCCTTAAGGGCGGCCGCCAACACGACGGTTGCATATTCGGAGGGCCGCTGGGAGGTATATCCCATCTCGCTGCGGGCGATCTCGAAGATGAGCGTGCCGACATTCTCGGCCAGTGCCGCGCGGAAGGCCGCCCTAGCCATGTCGTAGGTGATCCCGCGTAGGTTCATCGCCGGCACGGTCCGCCGGGCTAGTATGCCCTCTTTGCCCGCGGCTTGGTACATGCCCTGAATAGAGGCCGGCATCGCGCCCATCTGCAGGGCGGCTTCCCAGATGACCCAGCGGCTGGCGGCCTTGACCTGGTCGTCGCCGAAGACGGCGCTATATACCAGCCGGTCGAGGTCGTCGGCTCGAAAGACCTGCTCGTTGGCCACGTCGATTCGCCCGTGGGCAAGCCTGACGCTACCTTCCAGAGCGCTCTTCATTTCTGCGATCGAGTTGAACTGCATATTCCCCCTCCGATTCTGGAAGTCCTAGGTTAGCGATTACTCCCTACAGTATATAACAACACCTCCACCCTCGCTGCGACCATCTCGGCACTGGCAGGCTCGCTAACCTCGCGGTCACTCGCAGGTAGACCGGCATATGGCCGAGGCGACCCGCAACCGGTCCCCTGCCCTATCTCCCAAGGCCGATCATGCGCACGACCTCCACTCCCAGGTTAGCGATGTCAAAGAGCCTGTTCACGCGGATCGAGGCTCGGCTGTTCTGCATGCGACGGGCACACCACGTGATCTCCAATGCCGTGCCGTCCTCGGCATCGAAGACGTCCGACCTTACGAGGATGATGTGCGGCCACTTGGTGGCGAATTCCTGAACATCGATCGTCCTGTCGCCGTCGGCGCGACGGGCGATTGCGCTCCCCGGGTCTCCGTCATGCATAAAGGCTAGCGTATCCGTCAGCATTCGTGCGATCACGGGCAGCCGGAGTGCCTCCCGACGTAGACCCGAAGGCGTCTCCATCACTCCCAATCTACGAGGATCCTGAATGTACTTGCGGATCAACATCAGTTCATTGCGTCCGCCCCGCAGCAGTTCGTCCAGCCGATCGTGAAGTAGCATGCTGAACTGTTGCTCGTCTTGGTTGTATTGGATCGGCTCCTTCGCACGCAGCAGGGGCGAGTCCCCATTGGCGTGTGACTCCGCCTCCCGTTCCGCTCTCCTTCTGGGCATCTTGGCCACCTCCTGTCGCTGCAACGGCTGATGAGCCATGTCGGCATCCGTTCTCCCCACCCGGACTGCAAGTAGGATGCCGTCACGCGCGACTCACCCTAATTGGAGGCACTTGGGCGAGCGGCTGGCAGGGCAGGCAAGTGCGCGTTTCGACGGCCGGGCCGAGGCGGCTGCAGGGCACGAGCCCCTTGGATGGCCGCGATGGGCAGCACACCGCCCGCGAGCGCAATGAGGCCGTCGCCAAGGCTGAAGGCAGATCCACCCAGAGCCGCCCGTAGCGGTGGAAAGAGAACGGCGCCTAGGCCAAGTAGCGCCGAGATGCCTACCCCTAGCGCCAGCACGAGGTTGCGCTTCACTCCGGTATCGCGCACCGGCCGCTCTGAGCTGCGAGCAAGAAGCACGTGCAGCAACTGGGCCAGGCTCAGGCTGGCAAAAGTCATCGTCCCGGCGGTAGCGCCCAGGCCATGCCTGCGTAGGCCAAGGCCGTATACCCCTAGGGTGCTGGCGGAGATAACCGTCGACTCGCCGGCAATCTGCTTCCAGAGCCGTCGCGGTATCAGCGGCTCGCGCGGGTCGCGTGGCGGTCGGGTCATCAGGTCGGATGGCGCTGGCTCCACGGCCAAGCCAACGGCGGGTCCCACGTCGCTAATCAGGTTGATCCAGAGCAGTTGCAGCGGCGTCAGCGGTGAAGGGAACCCCGCGGCCACCGCGCCGAGGACCGTCCACACCTCGGTGGCATTGGTCGCAAGCAGGTAGTGCAGTACCCGGCGTACGTTCCAGCGCACCAGCCTCCCTTCTTCGACGGCATCCTCGATGTGGGAGAAGTCGTCCGTCGATAGGACCACGTCCGCCAGTTCGCGAGCCAGCTCGGTGCCCCGTTCGCCCATGGCGACGCCCACGTCGGCGGCGCGCAGGGCAGGGGCGTCGTTCACGCCATCCCCGGTCATAGCCACGATGTCGCCGTTAGCCTGGAGGGCGCGGACGACCGCCAGTTTCATTTCCGGCGGGACGCGGGCGAAGATGCCCACGTTCTGCACGGCCCCCCGCAGAGAACCCGGCGGCAGGGAGACGAGGCTCTCGGCGTCGAGGACCTCCAGCGAACCCCGGCGGGACAACTGAAGTTCGCGGGCAACGGCGATGGCCGTACCTGCCTGATCGCCCGTGATGAGGACCGTCCGTATTCCCGCCCGATGTAGCGCGGCAATGGTCCTCGGCACGGCTGCACGGACGGGATCAGCCAGGCCGATGAGCCCCCGCCAGGTAAACCCCCGGGAAAGGTCCCGCTCGGAGTAGCCTGGACGCAGGCGGCGTTCGGCCAAACCCAACACCCGCAGCCCCCTTCTGGACATCACGTCGTTCTGGCGCAGGAACGATTGCTTGCTATCTCCGTCGAGAGGCCGTTCCTCGGCGCCAGCACGGTTGCAGAGATCGAGAATCTCCTCTGGCGAGCCTTTGGCAAACGCCTGCAGGCCGCCATCGGTCCGGTGCACGGTTATCATGTAGCGGCGCCCGTTGCCGCGGTCGCGCCTATCGATACGCGGCGAGACCTCCGCCAGTCGCCAAGGGTCCAGGTTCGCCTTAGCGGCGGCCACCAGGAGGGCGCCCTCCGTGGCGGACCCGCTCACCGGCACGACCGTGCCATCCACGCGGTCGACCTCCGCGTCGTTGCAGAGGACGCCGACCCGCAGCGCGGGAAGGAGCCCGGGTATCTCCGCCGGGTCCACCGCCCTTCCATCGACATAAAACTCGCCTGTCGTCGACAACGCCTGGCCGCCAATCTTCACCACATTCCCCGGCACGGCGCATTCCCGGGCGGCCATCCTGTTCTCGGTGATAGTGCCCGTCTTATCGGCGCAAACCACGGTCACCGAGCCGAGCGACTCGGCAGCGCTCAGCGTTCGGATGAGCACTCCTTTCTTGCGCATGCGGCCTGAACCCAGGGCCAGCACGGTGGTAGCAATAGCCGACAGGCCTTCGGGGATAGCAGCCACCCCCAGCGAAACCGCGGTCGCCAACGCCGGGAGGAGTCGGTATCCTCTCATGAGAGACAGACCAATGACGCCCCCCGTCAAGCCGACGGTCAACACCGCCAGTTCACGTCCCAGACGGTCCAGGTCTCGCTCCAAGGGGGCGGGTGGGGCCTTCGCTTGCGCCGCCAGCAACCTCAACCCGCCGACGGCCGTATTGGCGCCGGTCGCCACCACCACCGCCTCGCCCCGCCCGGCGACGACGGTGGTGCCGCGGTAGACCATGCAGAGCCTGTCCGCTAGCGGCGACCTGGCGGCCACCGGGGCGGTGTCTTTGTCCACCGCGTGCGGCTCGCCCGTCAGGGCCGACTCCTCCACCTGCAGACGGTGCGCGAAAGTAAGACGCGCATCGGCGGGGACGGGGTCACCGGGGAGAAGAGCGATAGTATCGCCGGGGACGAGGTCGGCGGCGTCGACCACGTCGACCTGACTCTCGCGCCGGACTCTCCCCTGGATGGCGAAGGAGTGCCGGAGGGCCGCAACCGCCCGCGCGCCTGAGCGCTCTGTTGTTGTCCCGATAACGGCGTTTGCCAACAAAACGGTGCCTATCAGAGCGGCGTCGGCCATGCCGCCCGTGGCGACGGAAAGCACGGCACCGGCCGCCAGAAGGGCGCTCGGCGCATTTACGAACTGTTCGGCGAACAGTCGTAGAAGGGAAGGGGACGAGGGTTCAGGAAGCTTGTTGGGGCCAAACTGGCGCTTTCTGCTCTCGACGGCAGGTGCGCCAAGCCCCTGCTCGGGGTTGACACCTAGCCGCACGGCGACGGCGGAGGCGTCCATAGCGTGCCAATGCAGGCCGGTGGTCGGCGTGCCGACGCCAGACGTGTAGTCTGTCCCTTCGCCTCCGCCACGTCCGCCCCGACGCGCTGGGCGGGTGGTCGTGGAACCCCGGGGGCTGCTCCCATCGTCGTCGGCCGGTGCCTCCCTGTGAGGGATGCTGCCATTGTCCGCGGGCGCGTCCCTGGCAGGCCCATCGCCTAGGATGCGCCCGCCCGCGGCGATGAGGACATCCTCGGGGATCGCCCGGGGGTCATAGAGAATCAGGGCATTGCCAGTGGTGGCGCTCGCCCGGACCGACGTTACGCCGGGCAGGCTCCCGAGAAGGTTTGCCACGACCACTTCGTATTGCGGGCGCCGACGAAGGCCCTTCACCGTCAGGCGTAGCCGGCCTGGCGCCGGCCGCCGTTTCACCGTAAGCGCGGAATCTTGGAGCAGCAAGTTTACAATCACCAAACAACAAAAGGGCACCTCGGTCTTAAGCGTGCCCTTTCAATCTCCTGCCGAAGACAACTGGATCATGTCCCGATAGCCCCACCTATGCGCGGGCGATTGCCGGCCATACCTGGGCAGGCACGGCGGGCTACCGGGCCCGATGTCCCTGGGCCGATCTGCCCGTAACCTACTCGGACTCTTCGGCCGTGGCCTCTTGGTCGTACTCCGCCTTGGCCTCGGCGTACAGGTCTTGTAGACTCTCGCCTGCCTCCGCCGTCGCCTCCTTCACGCGTTCGGCAACGGAGAGATAGCCCCTAATCACGCCCTTGGCCGTTGGGCGCAGACCGCGCCCCAGGAGAACCCCAGCGCCGACCGCGAGGGCAACCCCGATTATGCGGCCCGTCGTCCCACCGACGGAATCAAGGATATCGTCCAGCATGAGAACCCTCCTGCCCACTGCATTCAACTACCAGTATACTCGACCTCCAGAGAAGCTGCATATCGCGC
>JAJZQK010000130.1 GCA_021847625.1 Chloroflexota bacterium | reverse complement strand
GTCTCGGGAGGGACCGACAATCATCTTATTCTGGTTGACCTCGGCGCCGACGGCCCCTCGGGGGCGCAGGTGGCCACGGCGCTCGACAGGGCGGGCATCGTGTGCAACAAGAACGCGGTGCCGGGCGAGAAGCGTCCGCCGAGCCAGACAAGCGGCATCCGCGTGGGCACGCCGGCCGTGACGACGCTCGGCTACGGTCCGCGGGAGGTGGCCCAGGTAGGGCGGCTGATCGCCCGCATCGTGCGCGGCCACGACGACGAGAGGGTCATCGACGGGGTGCACACGGAAGTGCGCCGCCTGGTCAACGTGGTCGCCGAGCGTTCCTGGCTCAGCGCCGACGCGGACGACTCACTCCGCCGGGAGTGCCAGCCGTCCAGTTAGAGGATGGTTGGTATCGGTAGGTACCCGGCGGCAGGGCAAGAGCGACGAGTAATGAGTGATGAGTCGGTTCTGCCCTGCCGCTGAGAATGCCGCCTATCCGACGCAGGGCGGTCCGCCGGTAGGTTCATCCACGGGCGCCAAGCAGGCTGTAGCGCGGTGGCTTGCCCCACGCGGCGTCCCTTAGCCACACGCTCGACGTGGGCCGATGGGTTAGATGGGTTATGCGGTGGGGTTCCGTCATTCCCGCGCAGGCGGGAATCCATCCGGTGCCTTGCCTACTGGGAACTGGATCCCCGCTTCCGCGGGGATGACAGGGGGAGGTCCGGGATGGCGGCCCCGATGGGGGCGAGAGACGGCAAGGAACGAGAGGGCGACCGCCCCGCGTTGCGGGACTCCCTCCGGTCGCCGGTGGCCCGTACGGCCAAGCGCCTGCCAGGTTGCCTAAGCACCGAGAATAGGACGTCTAATTGGGCCGACACAGCAGAGTTCGCGCCTACTTACTCTACCAGCAGTTGGCGAAGGTTGCGCAGGCGCCTGCGATTGATGCTGCAGGCTTTGTTGAGGTATTCCTCGACCGAGTCGTACAGCGCTATGATGTGGTCGAGGGTCTCGGCGAGGTACTCGGCGCGAGCCTCCAACATCTCCCTCACGCGCTCGGGCGTCACACCCAACAGCCGCAGCCACCTAGCTCGGTTCGCGAGGGCGGCGATGCGCGCCTCGTAATAGTTGTTGCTGATCAGATAGTCGTCTATAACTACCGAGCGGGGTACGCCGACGAGTAGCTGGACCAGGGCGGCGATGAGCCCCGTGCGGTCCCGGCCGATGGTGCAGTGGATGAGCGCCGGTAGGTTCGTCTCCTCGGAGATAAGGGTTATTACTTCGCGGATCTGGGCCGTCTGTTGAAAGGCGATGGTCTGATAGTAGTCACGGACGAACTCCTCGAAGTCCGATTCCGACGACCGGCGCAGCAGAAAGCCAAGGATGCGCGGACGGAGGAATCCTACCTCGCTTTGGTAGATGGGGACGTTGACGACCCGGACGTTGCCGGCCGGGATGCGGTCGGGCCGGGCCCGGCGTTCGGTCGGCGTGCGCAGGTCGCAGATCAGACGCAGGTTCAGCTGCTCCATCTTCCGCAGGTCCGGGCGCGAGAGCTGAGAGAGGTCATCCGAGCGGAAGAGCACATTAGCCTTCATGTGCCGACCGTCCGCGGTGGCAAGACCGCCGATGTCTCTGAAGTTCGCCAGCCCTTCGAACTGCTTCATTACTCTTCTGCTCGAATCCAAATTCCCTTCCTTCTCGCAGTGACCGGTCGTCACCTCGTACCCGAGAGGCTAATAAGTAGAATCCGTGCACGGCAAAGCCCGTCGACTCGGGTTGCCGGCGAACCAGCTCGCTTGGGATGACATGCGATTCCTGTCATGACAAGCTTACATTAGCATACCTCGTTCTCACTGGCATTGTATCTGGCCGGTGCAAGCTTCGAATGCCATCACCAAACCTCGCCGGGCCTGGCCGCTGGTTGGTCCGCAACCTGCAACCGCCAGTGAGGGACACTGAGCGGGACCTAGCATACTGCCAGACAGCGAGAATCGGCATGCGCTGCCAGTTCTGCCCTGGCGGATCTGGCTTAGAGCGATCCAGGGTACCAATGGGGAATAGTCGGCCCCGGGCGGCGAGGACCTCACGTGAGGTTGCCGTCCGGCTTGAGCCGGGTCGGGCACCTTTGTCAGTGTGCCGTCGATGTATTACAATTGTCAACGGCCGCCTTCAAGCTAATGAGGGATGGCCTGGAGTGAGATAAGGAGGCGGGGCGGGAAAGGGATGGGCGGATTACGTCGTGTCTATCGGGTCGGGATCTCGGGCTCGTACGGGGGTCTGAACCTGGGAGACGAGGCCATACTCAGGGTGATCGTGACCGAGTTGCGCCGCTCAGTCCCCGTGGAGATCACGGTTTTCTCGCGCAACCCAGCGGACACCCTGGCACGCCACGATGTCGACCGAGCTCTGCCGGTGCGCCAGCTCTCGCGCCAGGAGGTGCGGCCCGAAGTAGCACGGTTGGACCTCCTGATCCTGGGGGGTGGCGGCATACTGTTTGACTCGGAGGCGGGTATCTATCTGCGGGAGGCCATGCTTGCCCACGAGCTTGGAGTGCCCGTGATGGTATACGCGATTGGCGCGGGGCCGTTGCGCAGCCCGGCTGCCCAGCGGATGGTTCGAGATTGTCTGGGGCGGGCGGCCGTGGTTACCGTGCGGGAGCGGAGGGCACGCCAGGTGTTGGAGGAGGCGGGTCTGCAGGACGACATAATTGTCACGGCCGATCCAGCGCTCCTGCTGGAGCCACAACCTCTTCCAGAGGATGCGCTCCGTCGCGAGGGTATGGATGGGTCACGCCGGCTGGTGGGAATATCGGTAAGAGAGCCTGGGGCAGCGGCGCCCGACATCAAGCAGGAAGAGTATCATCAGCTTCTGGCCAACGCGGCTGACTATATGGTCGACCGTTTGGACGCGGATTTGGTATTCGTGCCAATGGAGCCGCACGTTCTGGACACCCAGCATTCGCACGCCGTGATTGCGCGGATGGCCTATCCCCGGCGCGCCACGGTGCTCAAGGGTGAATATACCTCCGGTCAGATTCTGACCCTAATGGAGAACTTCGCGTTCGCCGTCGGTATGCGCTTGCACTTCCTTATCTTCGCGGCACTCCAGCGGGTGCCGTTCGTCGCATTGCCCTATGCTAGCAAGGTCACCGGCTTCCTTGAGGCACTGGATCTGGATGCATTGCCTGTGCAGAGAGTGCATGCCGGCCAGCTCCTCGCTCACATCGACCGGTCCTGGGACCTACGGCGCGAAACCTGGGCTCACATCGACGCAATCCTCCCCCAACTTCAGGAGCATGCCAGGGAGACACATCGCATTGCGGTTCGGCTGCTGGAGGGCGGTGGTGCCGCTGTAAGGGAAGCCTGACGGAAAGCGAAAGGGATACTGCACTATGCCGCCTCTGACTCGTCCGCGTGATCACGACCTCTTGACGCTTCCTCCCCGCGAGGCTAAGCTGGCCGCCGATGTCGACGTCCTGATCGTCGGCGGGGGCCCGGCTGGCCTCGGCGCTGCCTTGGGAGCGGCCGCCGCGGGGGCCGATGTCGTTCTGGCCGAGCGCTACGGCTACCTCGGCGGCAACGCCACGGCGGCCCTTGTGATGCCGTTCATGTCTTATCATACCTCTCAATCAGCGCCGGTAGCTGGAGTGGCGCGTAACCTCATGCCGCAAGACCATGGCCCGGGTGAACCCGTGATCGCCGGTGTACTGAAGAGGCTGGTGGAGCGACTGGCGTTGGCCGACGGCGCAATACCACCCTCTCCTAGCACAGGCTACGTCGTGCCGTTCGATGCAGAAGTACTCAAACAGGTTGCCCTCGACTTGCTCGACGAGGCGGGTGTGAAGTTCCTGCTGCATGCTTTTGCCAGCAGTGTGGTCGGGGACGGGCGGGTCGAGGGGGTGGTCTTCGAAACCAAGTCCGGGCCCGTCGTCGTGAGGGCGAAGGCCGTGGTTGATTGCACGGGAGACGGCGATGTCGCGGCGTTTGCCGGGGCTCCGTTTGAGGTTGGTAGGGACGAGGACAGCCTGGTGCAGCCGATGACGCTGATGTTCCTCCTGTCTCAGTTCGAACAGAGAGCGTTCGAGGGATTTGTGAAGGATCATCCTGACCAATGGCACGGGGTCAATGGCCTATGGGAGCTGGTGGATAAGGCAAGGGCCAGCGGAGAACTCGACCTGCCGCGTGAGGATATCCTTCTCTTCGGCACGCCTCACGGGGGCACGGTCAGCGTCAACAGCACCCGCGTCAGCCGGGTGCTGGGGACCGACGTTTGGGATCTTACCTACGCGGAGTGGCAAAGTCGCCGGCAGATGCGGGAAATCGTCACTTTTCTTCGCCGGTACGTGCCCGGGTTTGCCGATGCCTACGCGCTGCAAAGCGGGGCCCACGTGGGCGTGAGGGAGACGAGGCGTATACTTGGGGAGTACCAGCTAACCGCTCAAGACGTCCTGTCGGCCCGCAAGTTTTCCGATGCTATTGCCCGAGGCTCGTACCCGGTCGACATCCACAATCCGGCCGGAGCAGGGGCGATGCTCAAGCGATTACCGCCGGGAGAGGCCTACGACATCCCCCTGCGCTGCCTCTTGCCGCGACGGGTGGATGGGCTCGTGGTCGCCGGTCGTTG
The DNA here is from genome assembly GCA_021847625.1 of Chloroflexota bacterium. The sequence continues at coordinate 3,179 of JAJZQK010000130.1, read as the reverse complement.
CATCTCCGGCACCCACGAGGCGCACTCCTCCTACCGGGTGATGCCCGTCTCTGTCGCAACGGGTCAGGCCGCCGGAGTCTGCGCCGCCTTGGCGGCACGGACCACGAGCGTTCCCCGAAAGGTGCCGGCAGAGGATGTGCGGGGTGAGCTGCAGCGGCAGGGGGCTGACCTCGGGCCCAAGCATGATCATGGTAAGATAGCCGATGACCCGGCGACAGCAGAACCGTGCCCTCGGGCGCGAGCTTAGGTCGGGTAGAGGCAGATGCCGGCGCCGCTGCCGGCATCTGCCAGTCGCCTAACAACAGCGCCGTGATGGGGAGCGCGCCGAAGCCGCACCTGGGCGTTGCCTCCAGCATCCTGGCGACGATGCGCAACCTGGGGATGGTGCTGGGGATTACCCTGGCGGGCGCCGTGCTCTACGCCTTCGTGCCAGCCAGTACGCTCGCCAAGCCCGACCTCAGCGCGGCAGACGCCGCCGCCTTCCTCGCCGGGATGCGCTACGCTTTCATGGCCGGGGCCGTGGCGACCGCCGTGGCGGCCGTGACCTCCGGTGTAAGGCAGAGCGTCAGCCAAGGTGCGCCCCAACACTCGCATGGCGCCTGACGGAGCGGCGGGCTGCAGTCGGGAAGGCGAGTCCACCAACCGGTCGCAGTGCCGCGCTTGTCAACGTATGTCAGGATACGCGGAGAACGCTAGGTCAAACGGCCCGCTCGTGAACATGCATGGCCATCGTTTGTCTGTCGGTTGCGGACGTGAGAGAGGAGGTTTGTGATGGACGAGCCCAAACGTCGAGTCAAAGTAGATATGAGCGAGCTAGAGGAGGCCTTCGATAGTTCGCCAGACGCGCCCACGTTCTACCTGGACTTGGAGACCGGCGAGGTTCCGATGGTGACGGAAGAGATGAGGGACGAGCTGGACAAGGTCTACGAGGAGCTGGAAGACGGTGAGGAGGCCCCGAAGAGGAGGTGGCCGAGGCCATCGAGCGGGGGGACGCGCCGGAGTGGATGAAGGATATGCTGCTGGAGGCGCATCGCATCGAGCTCGCCTACGGTACTCGCTATATCCGCGTGCCGCGGGACGAGACCTCCGAGGCGTACTCCGACAGGGAGGCGTTCATCGACACCGTTTCGGACCAGCTGCTCCGCCGGCAGCTGGAGCGGGCTATCCACGGCCGGGGTGCCTTCCGCTACTTCCGCGACGTACTGGCGGACTATCCGGCCGAGCAACAGCGCTGGTATGCCTTCAAGGAGGCACAGCTGCGGGAGCGCATCCTCGAATGGCTTGACGACGAGGGCATTGAGCCCATCCTCGAGCCTCCTCCGAAGACGGGGTGAGAGGAAGCCGGGCTTCGAAGGAAACGGCAATCGTGCCGGAGCCCACGCAACGCGACTAGGGCTCCAGGGTCTTGACGATCTGGGCGATCTGTTTGAGCTTGAGGTTCACCGCGTAGGCCTGGAAGCCGATCTCCGAGACGGTGTTGGCGATGGTGGCCAGCAAGCGGGTGAACAGGAACGCCCGTTCCTGGGTGAAGACGGGCACGGTGTCCAGGGCCTGGGCGAGCTCGGGGCCGGGCAGGCTGCACTCGGCCGCCAGGCGGAGGGCACGCTCGCGCGCCTGCTGCTGGTCGGGGTGCTTCGGCCAGAATTGGCCGCCTACGACGAGCCCCACCGGCTTCCCATGGACCTCCACCGGCGAGACGGCGTAGCCGATGCCGGCGTGGCACGGCCGCACTGTCGGCTGCTCCTCCTTCACATGGGCGAAGGTAAGCCACGATTGAGAGCAGCGGCGGCGGAACTCCGGGGAGGTGCGGCCCAGCCGGCAGAAGGAGCAGGCGTTGGAGAGGGAGGTGACGGGCGTGCCCTCACCATCCGTGATGAGGGAGGCGACCCCGACCGCCTCGGCGAAGCCGTCCTGGAGCCTCTGCAGGCAAGCGTTGCTGACCAGCTCCGTTAGCCTGAGCGGCTGGTTCAGTGCCTCCTCGGACGGCATATCTAGCCCCACACTAGGCGGCGCGTATGGCGCCGCTTCGCCCACCCTGTGCTTGGTCTTGATGCGCTCGAGCCAATTCTTGACCTCTTGCTCGGGGAAGCGCCACTGGCCGCCGACCTTGATCCCCGGCAGCTCCCCTGCTTCGAGCATGCGGTACACGGTGATGCGGTCTACCTGCAGAATCTCTTGCAGATCCCTGGTGGTAAGCAGTCGTTCCACGATCCCCTCCCTGCGCTGGCGACGGCGCCGCGAGCCGGGCGCCCATCCTGCTGATGGCACCGGCGAGCGCGGGCCGATGCCTAGATTATATACTATCCTCCCTTGCTGTGGAAGCGCATTGCTATATCTTGTGATTCGTTGTTATTGAATGACATAGAAAGATATTGCATTCCCTCCCCGGGTCTGGTATTCTTTAGTTGATCGAACCGTTCATGCGGCTGAATGGCCGGACCGGCGCCCTGGGGAGGGACGGGGCAACCTCCAGCAGAGCCCGTCGAATCCCGGAGGGTCTGGGCCAAGGTCCCGGCGCTCGCGCTAGGAAGAGCGCGGCCGGTCCCGCCGTTACGCTCGCGAGGGAACGTTCGAAGAAGGAAAGGCAGCAGGACAAGAAATGGAAGAAAACGCACCGGAGAAGATCGTCATCTTTGCCACCCACGGTGGAGAAGACCCTGAGAAGGCCACTCTCCCCTTTGTCGTCGGCAACGCGGCTCTGGCCATGGATGTGGCCGTGACCATGGTGCTCCAGGCCGAGGGGGTCACGGCGGTGCAAGAGGGCCATTACGAGGATATCGCTGCCGCCGGTTTCGACCGGCTGAAGAAGCTAGTCAGCAGTTTCCTCGAGTTCGGCGGCAAGATTATCGTCTGCATCCCCTGCCTGGAATCACGCAACATCGCCGCCGACCAGTTGGTCGAGGGCACGGAACTGGCAAAGGGTGCCCGCATCGTTCAGGAAGTCCTTGAGGCCAAGGCTGTCCTGAACTACTAGCCACGCACGCTCCAACAACTCATTAAACAACTCACTTGAGGAGAAGAAGAGAATGACAGAGGTTGATCTGGCCAGCATTAAGGCCGCGAAGATTGTCGATGCGCGGGGCAGCGCCTGCCCTGGTCCGCTACTGGAGGCCAAGAAGGCCATCGGCACCGTGCCCGTCGGCGGGACGCTGGAGATCTGGTCGAACGACCAAGGCACC
>JAJZQK010000129.1 GCA_021847625.1 Chloroflexota bacterium | reverse complement strand
CGGGAGAGCCCTGGAGCTACCTGTCGCGCTCGGTCTGGGTCAGGGCCGCCTGCGCCGCCGCCAGGCGGGCGATCGGCACGCGGAACGGCGAAGATGAGACGTAGTTCAGCCCGAGCGAGTTGCAGAACTCAATCGAACTGGGATCGCCGCCGTGCTCGCCGCAAATGCCGACCTCGAGGTTCGGCCGGGTGGCCTTGCCCTTGGTGACGGCGATGCGCATCAGCTCGCCTACGCCGTTGCGATCCAGCACCTGGAACGGGTTGTTGGGCAGGATGCCACGCTGGACGTACTCCAGGAGGAACTTGCCCTCGGCGTCGTCTCGGCTGTAGCCGAACGTCGTCTGCGTCAGGTCGTTGGTGCCGAAGGAGAAGAACTCCGCGTACTCGGCGATTTCGTTGGCCGTGAGCGCCGCCCGCGGCACCTCGATCATCGTGCCGAACTTGTACTCGATCTTGACCCCGGCCTGGTCCATCACTTCCTTGGCCACACCCTCCAACTGGTCGCGCACGATGCGCAGCTCGTTGAAGTGGCCGGTGAGCGGGATCATCACTTCGGGCTTGGCGACGACGCCTTCCTTCGTGACCTCGATGGCGGCGCCGAAGATCGCCCGCACCTGCATCTCGGTGATGTCGGGGCGGGTGAGGCCCAGGCGGATACCGCGCAGGCCGAGCATCGGGTTGGCCTCGCGCATCGCCGCCACCTTCTTCAGCAGGGCTTCCTTCTCCGCCAGCTCGTCGGGCTTGTCGCCCTTCTCGCGCAGCAGCGCCACCTCGACCAGCAGCTCCTCGTAGGAGGGTAGGAACTCGTGCAGCGGCGGGTCGATGAGGCGGATGATCACGGGGTAGCCGTCCATCGCCCGGAAGATGCCCTTGAAGTCCTCCTTCTGGATCGGGAGGAGCTTGTCCAGGGACTCCTTGCGCACCTGCGGGTCGTCGCTGAGGATCATGCGCTGCACGATGGGCAGGCGCTCGGCCTCGAAGAACATGTGCTCCGTGCGGCACAGTCCGATACCCTCGGCCCCGTACTCGCGGGCCTTGCGGGCGTCGCGCGGGTAGTCCGCGTTGGCCCAAGTGCCCAGCTTGCGGATCCCGTCGGCGAAGCCGAGAAGCGCCTTCAGCTCGGGGCCCATCTCCGGCTCGATCATCGGCACCGCGCCGAGGATGACCTCGCCCGTGCTGCCGTTGATGGAAATGAGGTCGCCTTCCTTGACGGTGGCGCCGCCGGTGGTGAACTGGCCATTCTCGTAGTCGATCTTCAGGGACTCGCAGCCGGAAACGCAGGGCTTGCCCAGGCCGCGCGCGACCACGGCCGCGTGGCTGGTGGCGCCGCCGCGGGCGGTCAGGATGCCCTGAGCGCCGAGCATGCCGTGCACGTCGTCCGGGCTGGTCTCGGTGCGGACGAGAATGACCTTCTCGCCCTGCTTGGCCAGGCTCTCGGCCGTGTCCGGGTCGAAGATGGCCTTGCCGGTGGCCGCGCCGGGGGAGGCGTTAAGGCCCTTAGCGATGACTTGCAGCTTGGCGCTGGGGTCGATGCGGCGGTGCAACAACTGCTCGATCTGCACCGGCTCGACGCGCATCACGGCCTCTTCCTTGGAGATGAGGCCCTCGTTGACCATGTCCACGGCAATCTTGACCGCGGCCTGCGCCGTGCGCTTGCCGCCGCGGGTCTGCAGCATGTAGAGCTTGCCGCGCTCGATCGTGAACTCGAGGTCCTGCACGTCGCGATAGTGCTTCTCCATCCGCTCCGCGTTGGCTTTGAACTGGTCAAAGACCGCCGGCATCTCGTCGTGCAGATGAGCGATCTTCTGCGGGGTGCGGGTGCCGGCAACTACGTCCTCGCCCTGGGCGTTGGTCAGGTACTCGCCGTAGAGCAGGTTCTCGCCGGTGGAGGGATTGCGCGTGAAAGCCACGCCGGTGCCGCTGTCGCTGCCCATGTTGCCGAAAACCATGGTCTGGACGTTGACGGCGGTGCCCAGGTCGTGCGGAATCTTGGAGAAGTTGCGGTAGTCCACAGCCCGCTTGCCGCCCCAGGAGGCGAAAACGGCGTTGATGGCCAGGCGCAGCTGCTCGTAGGGATCCGTCGGGAACTCGCGGCCGGTCTCGGCCTTGAAGATCTTCTTGAATTCCTCGCCGACCTCTTTCAGGTCCCCGGCGGTGAGCTCCGTGTCGAGCTTGACGCCCTTGGCTTCTTTCTTAGCCTGCAGCGCGTGCTCGAACTTCTCGGCGTCGATGCCCATGACGATCTTGCCGAACATCTGGATGAACCGGCGGTAGGCATCGTAGCCGAAGCGGGGATTGTTGGTCAGCTGGATCATGCCCGGCAGGGTATCGGGGGTCAGGCCGAGGTTGAGGACGGTATCCATCATGCCCGGCATGGAGAACTTAGCGCCCGAGCGCACGGAGACCAGCAGCGGATTCTTGGCGTCACCGAATTTCTTGCCCGTCTGCTGCTCGACCTTCTTGAGGGCCTCGAGCGACTGCTCCCACATCCCCGCGGGGAACTGCTTATCGTTCGCGTAGTACTCGCGGCAAGCCTCGGTGGTGATGGTGAAGCCCGGAGGCACGGGCAGGCCGGCATTGGTCATTTCGGCGACGCCGGCACCCTTGCCGCCCAGAAGGTCGCGCATCGTGCCGTTGCCTTCCGCAAATAGGTAAACCCACTTCTTTGCCATCTCTAGGCAATTCCTCCCTGTATTCTAGCCAGTGGCTATCGCGCAGTTTGGACTATTATAACAGACGGGCCGCTAGCTCGTGAGCAGATCGGCCAGGCGGGCCCTTAGCTCCGCGACAGGAACCCGCACTTGCTGCATGCTGTCGCGGTCGCGGATCGTTACGGCGTCGTCGTTGAGAGTCTCAAAGTCGATTGTAACGCAAAGGGGCGTGCCAGTCTCGTCTTGCCGGCGGTAGCGCCGGCCGATGCTCTGGGCGTCGTCATAACTCGTGGCGAAATGCGGGCGGAGCGCTGCCCACACCTCCTTGGCCTTCAGCACCAAGGGCTCCTTGCGCGACAGCGGCAGAATCGCCACTTTGTAAGGCGCCAGCGCCTTGTGCAGGCGCAGCACCACGCGCGTGCCCTCCTTATCCGGCTCTTCGTCGTAGGCGTCCACGAGGAAGGCGAGCAACGAGCGGTCCACGCCCGCCGAGGGCTCGATGACGTAAGGCACGAAGCGCTCGCCGGACTCGTCGTCGAAGTAGTCCAGTTCCTGACCGCTGAACTCGGCGTGCCGCTTCAGATCGTAGTCGGTGCGGTTGGCAATGCCCTCTAGCTCCGACCAGCCGAAGGGGAACTGGTACTCCACGTCGGTGGCCCCAGCGGCGTAGTGCGCCCGCTCTGTATCCTCGTGCAGGCGCAGGCGGAGGTTCTCACGCTTGAGGCCAAGACTAAGATACCAGTTCAGGCGCTGTGCTACCCAGCGTTCGTACCATTCCTCGTCCGTGCCGGGCTTGACGAAGTACTCGATCTCCATCTGCTCGAACTCGCGGGTGCGAAAGATGAAGTTGCCCGGGGTGATCTCGTTGCGGAACGATTTGCCGATCTGGGCGATGCCGAAGGGCAGCTTACGCCGGGTGGTATTGAGCACGTTCTTGAAGTTGACGAAGATGCCCTGCGCCGTCTCCGGCCGGAAATAGGCCACCGCGGCCTCCTCCTCCACCGGGCCGACGAAGGTCTTGAACATCAGATTGAACATCCGCGCCTCGGTCAGCTCGCCGCCGCAGTTGGGGCAGACGGTGCCCTCGACGTGGTCGGCCCGGAAGCGCATTTTGCAGTTCTTGCAGTCAACCATCGGATCTGAGAAGTTCTGGACGTGACCCGAAGCCTCCCAGGTGCGAGGGTGCATAAGGATGGCCGCATCTAGACCGACGATGTCGTCCCGTGTGTACACATTGGCCTGCCACCAGGCCTCGCGTATGTTACGCTTCAACTCCACACCCAGGGGACCGTAGTCCCAGGTGCTGCCGAAGCCGCCGTAGATCTCGCTGCTGGGGAAGACGAAGCCGCGGCGCTTGCAGAGGGAAACGAGAGTGTCCATGCTGACCATAGGGGCAACTCCTTCGCAGCAAAAAGCCTCGCCGTGCGCTTACCGCCAGGTGAGGCAGTGGTGCAAGTATATTCATCCGGCCCGTGCCGGCTGCACGGGCGCTGAAGAGAAGATTAGCACCTGTCCAGTGCGCATGTCAAACCAGTGTATTGCCGTCCCAGAATTGTAACGAGCAGCATAGCGTGGCAATGTGCCCCGCCATTCCGTGCCGTTAGAGGCCAGGGCGGAGGGAGGCTTCCAGCTTGGATGAGTTACGTGACAGGGTGCGGTAAAGCGTGCCCCAAGTGCACTCGGTAGCAGACGTGGACCTGCGCGACAAGGTGATACAGGCCTGGGCGCCTTCTCTCGCCCAAAACGGCTTTGGCAGCATCCGGGAGATCACACCTTGAGGTCGGACCTAATGGGAATACACGCCAAACTCTCGAGCCGCATCATACATTGCGACCACGTTGTCCGGCGGGACCTCAGCCTCTATGTGGTGAATCGGCGCAAAGACGAAACCGCCCCCCGGGGCCAAGTCGCTAAGGCGGCGTCGCACCTCCTCGCGCACCTGTTCAGGCGTGCCGAAGGGCAAGACGCCCTGGGAGTCGCAGCCTGCCCCCCAGAAGGAGACCCGGTCGCCAAACCGGCGCTTCAAGATCGCCGTGTCCATGCCGGCAGCGGCTACCTGAACGGGGTTCAGGATGTCGACCCCGATGTCGATAAGGTCGTCGATAGCCCAGGCGACCGAGCCGTCGGTGTGGAAGAACACCTTGGCGGCGGTGCCGCGTTTGAACGCGGCCATCATTCGCTCGTGGCGCGGCCTAACGATCTGGCGGTAGGTATGCGGTGCGATCATCGGCCCGTTCTGGTTGGATATATCGTCGCCCCAGCACACCACGTCCACCAGGTCGCCAACTTCTGCCAGCACGTGGTCCACCATCGCCACCATCGCCTCGGTGACCGCGTCCAATAGGGCAGCGGCAAAACGCGGGTCGGCAGCCAGGTCCATCAGCCAGTTAGTGTAGCCACGCAGCATGTGGCACTGGTCGTAGGGGTAAAGCGAGAGGCTAAGCACCACACCGTAGTCACTCTCATCACGTAGGCATAGCGCCCGCTCGCGCAGGCCGACCAGGCGGGCGGGATCGTCGGGGTCGGGCCAGCGGTGTCGCGCCAGGTCCGCCGCTGAGACCACCTCGGCACGGAAGGGTGAATCGACGTCGTAGGCATGGCCATTTGCCGGCTTGTTCCAGACGACCCCCCACTCGTCCCGTTCGCCCTGCCAGGCCTCGTGCCAGGCCGCGGGCGTGCCGGCGCCGATGCCGCCCGGGCGGATGCCTCGCGCGTCCACGTCAAACCGTTGCAGCACCGCCTCCTCCACGACCGCCACTTGGCCCAGGCGGTGCAGAGCCAGAGTCGGGGTGGCGAGGCCGAGACGCTTCTTCAGCCCATCGTAGGTCTGGACGTTGATCGAGCAGGCCAGCGCCGCCCCCAGGTCGAGCGGCACGCGGTCGGGTTCGCGATGCTGGAGCGCGGCCAGGAGGCGCTCGCGGTGCCTCACGCTTTCACCTCCGCAGGAGCGATCTACTTGACGGCGCCGCCCACCAGACCGCGCACAATGCCCCTTTGCGCCACTACGGTGAAGACTAGGACGGGCGCCACCACCAGCACCCCGGCTGCAGCTAGCTTGCCCCAGTTAGGACCCTCGAAGGTAACGAAGCCCGTAATCATAACGGGCGAGGTGATGGTATTGCGCCCGCCGAGGATAAGCGGGTAGAAATACTGGTTCCAGGACATCATCAGGGAGAAGATGGCTGCAGTCGCCAGGCCGGGCGTGGACACGGGCAGCACTACTCTGAGCAGCGCACCCAGGCGAGTGCAACCGTCGATCAGCGCCGCCTCCTCCAGCTCCACCGGCACTCCCTCGAAAAAGCCGGTCATAATCCAAACGACGAAGGGCATCGTGATGGTCAGGTAGGCGATGGTGAGGCCGAGGTAGTTGTCCACCAGACCAACGGAGCGGAAGAGCACGTATAGGGGTATGGCGAAGGCCACGGGCGGTGCCAACCGGGAAAGAAGAATCCAGGCCCCCATGAACGACTTCCCCCGGAAGTTGGCGCGGACCATGGCATAGGCAGCGGGCACGCCGAGGATGAGCGAGACCATTGTGCAGAGGATGCCGACGAGGGTGTTGTTGAAGTAGCTCTTGAGAAAGCCCGCCTCGAGCACTTGACCATAGTTGTCGAGCGTCGGGATGAAGATCCAGGTCGGTGGCAGCGCGAAGGCATCGATGGGCTTCTTGAGCGAGGTGGTGATCAGCCAGAAGAATGGGAAAAAAGTGAAAGCCAACGCCGCGGCAACGATGATGGCGCAGAGCCACGCCACCAAGCGCCTGCGTTGTCTATAACCCATCGTCGTCTCGCTAGACCCGGCCCGCGCCCAGCCAGCGGATGCTGGCGAACGCGATGGTCAGCATCAGGAACACCATCACCACCGACATCACGGCGGCGTCGGCCAGGCGCAAAAAGTAGAAGCCGGTGTTGAAGGCGAGGAAGTTGAGGGTAGTAGTCACCTCCCCCGGCCCGCCGCCCGTCATGATCAAGATCGACTCGAACTTAACGAACGCGTCGACGGCGCGAAACATGATCGCCAGCGCCAGCACCGGCCGCAGCATCGGCAAGGTGATTCGCCAGAAAGTCTGCAAGGCCGACGCGCCGTCGACCACCGCCGCCTCGAAGGGTTCTTCGGGCAGGGAGAGCAGGCCGGCGAGGACGATGGTGGCGACGAAGGGCGTGGCCACCCAGATGTCGGCCACCACTAGCGCCCACATGGCCAGAGCAGGATCGCCCAGCCAATCCTGCGTCGGCAGCCCCAGCAGACCGAGGAAGTAGTTAACGTAACCGAAACGGGTGTTGTAGAGCATGCGCCACGTTAGCGCCACTACGACCGGGGTGGTCATGAGCGGCACCAGGAAGAGCGAGCGTACCACCCTGACACCCCGGAACTGACGCGCCAGCAGGAGTGCCAGCCCCACCCCTAACACCGTTTCGGTGGCCACGCAGGCGGCGACGAGGTAGAACGTATTGAACAGCGCGTTGCGGGTGGCCGGGTCGGAGAGGACTATCTGGTACGTCTCGAGGCCCACGAACGTGTCGCTGTTCGGCTTGGCGAGGTTGTAGCCAGTGAAGCTGAACCAGAGCGCCGTGAGAAACGGTACGACAGTAACCAAGAACAGCACCAGAAAGGCCGGCAGGAAGAGCAGCAACATAATATGACGGTCGATAAACTGCGAGACGGTTTCCCTCGCACCCGCCTGCCCCTCGCGCCCTGCCTGACTGTCCAATTTATCGGCTCGTGCCTCCAAGGCCAAGCGCACCACGTACGCCCTCCCCCGTTAGACAGGGCAGGGGTGAGGCTTCCGCAGTGCCCAATGCCAATCGGGAGACCCTCACCCTAGCCCTCCATCATGGAGAGAACAGATTCGCTCTCTACTTGATGTAGTCGTCCCTCTTCATTATCGCCAGTACCTTGTCGTCGACTTCCTTCATGGCATCCGCGGCGCTGGCCTGGCCGGTGAGCGCCTTGGAGAGGCCCACCGACACGATATCGTTGATCTCCGCTTGCTGGGGGATAAGCGGTTTGTAAGATGGGTCGGCTACCGACATGGCCTTCTCCAGGGCGGCGACGAACTCGGCCGACTGCTTCTTCTTCATCGTGTCACCCAGCAGCAGGGAACGGCGCGTGGGAAGGGTGTAGCCACGCTCCACCATATTCTTCTGCGTC
>JAJZQK010000128.1:4524-7809 GCA_021847625.1 Chloroflexota bacterium | reverse complement strand
TGCCCGTCATGCCCAGCGCCTGGGGATGGCTCTCGGGGACGATGCTGCGGCCGGAGAGGCTCGTCAGGATGGGCAAGCCCAGCAGCTCGGCCAGTTCTTTCGTCTCGTTCCCGGCGCCGGCCAGGTAGGCGCCGCCGCCCACCATCAGCACCGGCCGCTCGGCCGCCAGCAGCATGTCGACGACCTGGCGCACGGCCTCACTCTCGGGCGCCGGGGGGGCGGGCCGGGTAATGGGCACATACTCGGGCATATCGACCGCCTCCACGGCGATGTCGGCCGGCAGCTCGAGGTAGATCGGGCCGGGCTTGCCGGTGGTGGCGAGGGAGAAGGCGCGGCGCATCACCCAGGGCACCCGCTCGGGGCGCTCCACGCGCACGGCCCACTTGGTGATGGGCTTGAAGACGCCGACTTGATCGGTCTCCTGGAAGGCGCCCATGCCGTTCGTGCCGCTGGGGGTGCCGGTGGCCAGGAGAATGACCGGGAGGCAGCCCGAGTAGGCCTCGAGGATGCCGGCCACGAGGTTGGTCACGCCCGGGCCAGGGCTGGCGAAGCAGACCGCGGGCCGGCGGGTGAGCCTGCTCTCGGCGTAGGCCATGAAGGCGCCCGCCGCCTCGTGGCGGACGAGGATGGCCTTGATGGCCGGGTTGTCGTACAGCGCATCGTAAAGGTGACGCGGGCTACCGGGGATACCGTAGACGTACTTGACGCCCTCCGCCTTGAGGGCCTCTACCACCGCCTGCCAGGCGTCTTGCTTAGGCATATTCCCTCTCCTCACTCGATTGTGCTAAGACCCATTGTACGCCTTGTCGCCGAGCGCCGCCAGGGGATAGCGCCCGCCGACGTGGTTGCTGCACGATGGCCCCGCTAACCCCCGGCGCTGGGGGGGACGAAGACGACCTTGGCGCCGGGGCGCAGGGCGCCTTCCAGGCCGGAGGGTACGCCGTTGACGAACACCTGGCGGACCTTCTCGCGGGGGATGCCCAGGCGGTCGGTCAGGGTCGCCACCGTCGCCCTCTCGGCCAGTTCCACCGCGAAGGAGGTGGCGGAGGGGGCGTCCGGGGGCAGGTATTGGCGGTACATCCCGTAGAGCGAGACCTGCACCTCCACGGGGCTAGCCCTCCGCGCCGATGGCCCAGCCCAGGCCCAGCTGCATCAGCTTCTCGGGCGTGGGGCTGCCGGTGATCACGTCCCAGCCCACTATCTTGTAGTAGGCGTCCTTGGCCTTCTCCACCTCTTCCTGCGAGACGGCGACGCCGTCGCTTGCCCCGCCTATCTTCGGCTGATGCACCTTGGGCGGCAAGATATCGTTCTCGCGGGTGAAGCCCTCGCGGGCGTTGAAGAGGCGCATCATGTTTATGCGCCGCTCCCCTGCCTCCAGGAGGTCGTCGAGGGTGACGTCCCAGCCCGTGACAGCCTTGACCAGAGGCACGAAGTGCTCGGGCCCGTAGAGTTGCCAGGTCGGTCCCCAGTCGAACTGGCAGACGCAGATCGTGTCGGCGACGCTGTAGAGCTTCTGGGTCACCCAGGCGTAGCGGACCTTCTCCTCGTCCAGCACCCGCTTGCCGCGGGGGCTCGTGAAGCCGAGCAGCGCCAGCCGTTTCTTCTCCAGGTCCGAGGCATCCTCGGTGTAGGAGGGGTCGTGCTCGTGGGACTGGTGGTCGGCGCCGAACGGGTTCACGGCGTAGATGAGGGCGAGCGAACGCTTCACCTCGGGCATGTGGGCGGGGAGCTCGGCGCCCTTCACTGTCACCACCAGCTCCTCCGAGCCCCGTCCGATCTTGCGGGCGGCGGCGGCCGAGCCCTCGGCCAGAATGGCGCCGAAGCCATTCCGCGTCGCTATCTGCGGCAGCAGCGCCATCACGGCGTCGGCGTTGCCGAAGCGAAGCTCGAGGCCGCCGGTGTCTTCGGTCGTGAGGAGTCCCTTCTCGAAGCAGTCCATGGCCCAGGCGATGGTGGCGCCGGTGCCGATGGTGTCGAGCCCCAGCCGGTTGCAGAGCTCGTTGGCCCGGGAGATGGCGGCCAGGTTGCCGATGCCGCAATAGGAGCCCAGGCAGGCGATGGTCTCGTATTCCGGCCCGCCGTAGCGAGGGTCGACGGGGTACTTACCCTCCTTGACCCCCACTACCCGCTTGCAGCGCGTGACGCAGGCGTAGCAGGTATCGCGGCGGATGAGGATCGTGTCGGCCATCTTCTCGCCGGTGATGTTCTCGAACTCCTCGAAGACGCCGCTCGACCAGTTGCGGGTGGGCAGGCCCCCCGTCATCTGCTGGTTGGCGAGGCCGGAGTCGGTGCCGTAGAGCGCCAGGTCGTTCATGGAGTCGTTGGGCTTGAGGTGCTCGGCCCCCCACTTCGCCAGCTCCTTGAGCGCGGCCGGGTCGGCTACCCGCGGGCGGTGGGTGCCGCGCACGGCCACGGTCTTGAGGTTCTTCGAGCCCATCACGGCGCCCAGGCCGGTGCGGCCGGCGGCGCGGTTGGCCATGTTGAGGATCGCCGCCGTGCGCACGAGGTTCTCGCCCGCCGGGCCGATCTCGGTGATCTCGATCTTGTCGTCGCCCAGCTCCCGGCGGATGAGGTCCTCCGTCTCGCCGGTCTCCTTCCCCCAGAGGTGGTCGGCGTCGCGGATCTCGACGGCGCCGTCCTTGATCCAGAGGTACACCGGCGAGGAGGCCTTGCCCTTGCAGATGATCGCGTCGTAGCCGGCCGCCTTCATCTCCGCTGGGAAGAAGCCTCCGGCCTGGGCGTCGCCGATGGCGCCGGTGAGGGGCGACTTGGCGTTGGCGCAGATGCGGGCGTTGCCGGAGAAGGAGGCGCCGGTGACGACGCCGACGGCCAGGGAGAGGACGTTGTCCGGCCCCAGGGGGTCGGCCCCGGCGGGCATCTCCCGGAGGATGTAGTACAGGCCGATGCCGCTACCGCCAAGATACTTCTTATAGAACGACTCGGGCTGTTCGTCTACTTGCCAGGTGCGGTTGGTGAGGTCTACCTTGAGGATCTTGCCGTTGTACCCAGCGGGCATTGTCGCTCCTCCTCCTATGCTTGGGCGTCGAGCGCCTGCCGGGAGCGACCGCCGCGAAGAGGGACCCGGCCGGGGACGCGGGACGCGCAGCGATGTTGCTTGGTGACGATACAATAATGCTAACAGGCGGCCCGGGGTAAGTCAAATGGCAGACCAACCAAGATTATGTCAAAGTTGGCCCGGGGTTCCCATGGCGGCAGGCGGCGCGTTGGCCGGTGGCAGGTAATGGCCCTGGCCAGGCAGCCGGGGTGTAACATGTTACACCCCGG
>JAJZQK010000128.1:0-4514 GCA_021847625.1 Chloroflexota bacterium | reverse complement strand
ATCGTGGCCCGGTGGTGATGATGCTGTGGCTGGTGTGGTGGTTGGGCAGGCGGGCGGTGTGTTTGAGGTTACACCCCGGCCGGGTGGGGCAGAGGGCTCAGGGCGACGGTGGGGTGCGGGGGCCGAGGATGGCGGCGAAGCGCGGGTCCGCGCGGATCCAATCGAAGCCGGGCGTGATCTGCACCAGGCGGTGGTCGAAGCCCTTTTGCGTGGCGGCGCGGGCAAGGTGGGCGAGGGCGGCATCCCGATTGCCGCCGACCGACTCCAGCAGGGCCAGGCGGTACCAGTCGTCGGCGGCGACACCTGCGCGCGCTGCCGCCGCGTAGCGCGCCGCCGCGTCCTGGTTGCCCGTGCGCCGGTGCCAGCCCGCCAGCGTCAGCAATAGGCCGGCGTCCGTGGGCGCCAGCGCCTCCAACCGGGCCGCGTAGGCGGTGGCTTCCTCCGTGCGCCCTAGGATACAGGCGAGGGTCAGCAGGTTGTTGAGGACCGGGGCTTCGTCCGGGACGAGGGCTAGGGCGCCGCGAAAAGACTCTAGCGCCTCGTCGTAGCGCCCGAGGCTCGTGAGCAGCACGCCGAGGTTGCCGTGGGCGGCCACCAGCCGGGGGGCGCGCTGGATCGCCTGCCGGTAGGCGGCCTCGGCCTCCGCCGCCCGGCCAGACCGCCGTAGGAGACAGCCGAGGTTGAAGTGGGCCAGCGCGTTGTCCGGGTCCAGAGCGATGGCCTGGCGATAGGCCTCTTCAGCCTCGGGACCTCGTTCGAGCCGGGTGAGCAGGTTGCCGAGGTTACCGTGGGTGGCGGAGAGCGGATGGTATTTGAGCGAGCGGCGGAAAGACTCCTCCGCCTCCGCCAGGCGTCCGAGCTTCTCCTGCAGGTTGCCAAGGTTGTTGTAGACCTTGGCGTAGAACCGCTTGTAGCGGTCGGCCAGCTCGCCCACTCCGGCCGCCCGCTCTTCGGCCCCGCGTTCGGTGAAGAGCAGCCCCAGACCATCGAAGGTGGTGTCCAGCTCCGGCGAGCAGCCTATCGCCTGGCGGTAGGCCTCCTCGGCCTCGGGATAGCGCCGCAGGTCGCCGAGCAGGATGCCGAGGTTGTAGTAGGCCTCGTTGAAGTTGGGGGCGCTGGCGATGGCCCGGCGGTAGGCGGCCTCCGCCTCCTCGTAGCGGCGGAGGCTCGTATAGAGCAGGCCGAGGTTAAAGTTGGCCTGGGCGAAGCCGGGCGCGTGGGCGATGGCCTGGCGATAGGCCGTTTCCGCGTCGGCGGTCCGCCCCGCCAGCATGAGCACGATGCCCAGGCGGTTGTGGGTGAGCGGGTCCTCCGGGAGCAAGACGAGGGTCCGCCTGTAAAGCGCTTCTGCCTCGGCATGGCGACCCGCTTCCTGCAGCAGCACGCCAAGCCCGTAGGGGAAAGCGGCATCGTCGGGCCTGCGAGCCATGGCCCGGCGGTAGGCGGCTTCGGTCTCCGCTTCCCGGCCCCGGCTGGCCAGGCGCGCCTCGCGGTCGGTGAACATGGCCCGGTCAAGGTCGCCCAGCCTGCGGGCGGTGATGCCGGCGCGGGCGTAGAGGAGCGGCCCCTGCCGGCCGTGGGTCGTGGCCCAGAAGTAGGCGCGGTCGGCCGCCTCGTAGGAGCGCATGCTGTAGAGCACGTGCCCCAGCGCCGCCCAGGTGGCGCCGTCGCGGGGGGTGAGGCGGGTCCCCAGCCGCAGCACCGCGGCCGCGGGTGGCAAGAAACCCGCCCGGTAAAGCAAGTGTCCGACAAGAGCGGCAAAGCGGGCAGCCGTTGTCTGCACTTTCTCACCTCTCAGCGTATCGCCAATGCCGCCTTCACGGCGGCGTAGGCGTCGAGCGTGCCGTAGCCGTAGGCGTCGTTTGGGACATTGCCCTCGAAGCAACCGCTGTGGTTGCCGGTGTAGGGGCGGGCCGTCTCCCGGAGGATCTGCTCCGTGCGGTCGATATCGCCGATCAGCTTGGGCTGGGCCGACCACATCAGCGCCACCACGCCGACCACGTGCGGGCTGGCCATGGAGGTGCCGTCCGCGTAGGCGTAGGTGCTACCCGGGAAGGAGGAAAGCACGCGCACGCCGGGGGCGAGGAGGTCCGGCTTGACCCGGCCGCTGCCGTCCACCTGCACGGGGCCGCGGCTGCTGAAGTCGGCGACGTTGCCGTCCGGGTCGATGGCGCCGACCGCGAACGCGGAGTCGTAGATGGCGATAGGATCGGTCACGCTACCGCAGGCTGGGCCCTCGTTGCCCGCCGAGGCGGCGACGAAGATCCCCGCCGCCCGTAGCGCCCGGACGGCGGGCTGGAGAGAGGTGGGGTCGCAGCCCTCGATGGAAGGGCAACCCCACGAGTTGTTGATCACGTCGGCGGCGCGGCTGGGGTCGCCGTCGCGCAAGGGGTCGCCGTCCTGGGGGAAGGGGGCGAGCATGAACTGCATGCAGGCCGTGTAGAGGCCCGGGTTGCCTAGGTTGCGCACCAGGTTGGTGCAGGCGAACCATTCGGCGTCGGGGGCCAGGCCGATGCCGCCGTCGCCGAGCGCCGTGCCCAGGGTATGCGTGCCGTGGCCGCTGATATCGGTGGGCGAGGTGGTGTGGTCCCAGAGGTCGAGCCAGTTGTAGTCGTCACCTTCCGTGCGGCCGCGGTAGCTGTCCTGCAAGGCCGGATGGTTGCCCTGCACGCCAGAGTCGGACTGGCCGACGATGATCCCCTTGCCGGTGACGCCCAGCTCCTGCCAAACCCGGTCGGCGCCAAGGGAGGTGATGTTCCAGGGTGGCGAGGTCGGCGCGGGCTGGCTACCCTCGGCCACCGGTGGCTCCTCCGACAGGGGGCGCAGGTGCGGGCTGGCGAGGATGCGATCCACCTCCGGCTGCTGCGAAAGGTAGAGCCCCAGCACGGGGTCGGCGTCGACCTCGAGGGCGTTGACCAGGTAGTAGGGCTGATAGGGGACGTGCATGCCGTCGAGCAGGCTCCGCAGGTTGCTCTGGCTGGCGTTGGCCGTGTCGACGAGGGTGTGATAGACGTAGCCCACGCGCTGGGCGCGGCCGGTCATCGTCGCCGCCACCGAGACGTCGGCCTGGTCCTTCAGAATCACGAACATCTGGTCGCCATAGAAGCCGGGCTGGCCGTAACCGAAGTAGAGGGCGGCGATGCCAACCCAGACCACGGCCAGGCCCGCGTAGGTGGGCCTGGGGGGAGGCGACCAGGCCAAGTAGTGGCGGACGCGGGGCAAGAAGATAGCGACCGCCCAGCCCAGGAACAGCGAGGCCACGGCGGCGCGGAAGGCCCACTCGGGGATGTCGCCCAGCCCGCCCACGCCCAGCAAGAGCAGCAGCTCGGAGGGGTCCACGAACATCAACGGTGCCGCGGCGACGAGGCCGGTGAGCCCGGCCATGGGCAGCCAACCGTACTGGCGCGAGCCCTCGCTCGGCCCGGCGAACTCGCGGGCGGTGACCATGACGAAGCCGAGGGCCGGCAGGGTGATGGCGAGCAGCAGCTGGCTGCCGTCGAAGCCGAAGGCGGCGCCTAGGACCGTCAGCGTGACCCCCGCCGAGAAGCCGGCGAAGGTCAGGCCCGGCTTCTGCTCGTAGTGCTGGGCGGCCAGGGGCACGAAGAGAAAGACGTCCAGCAGCAAGGCGGCGAAGAGGCCGAGGCTCAGGCCGGCCAGCAGGCCGAGGATCGTGTCGATAGGCGAGCCGAGGGCGCCGAAGGCGAACCACGGCGCGGCGACGATGGGGGCGACGACCAGCGTCGGCAGCAGGGAGCGCCAGCGCGCGGCCGGTACATAACCACGGTTACGGGCCAGCACGAGCAATACGCTGACGGCGACCAGGGCGAGCAGTATCTGCGTCAGGGCGGCCAGCTGGGTCTGCGTGCGCGGGAAGAAGCGGACGAGGGCCAGCAAGAACAGGAAGCCGATGGCCAACGCCCAGGTCTGGTAGACGGCCCGCAGGCGCGCTTGGCGGCTGAAGAGGGCCAAAGGGACGGCGACGAGAGCCAGGGCAACCCCTTGCGCGCAGGTGACGACGACCCAGGCCGTCGTCGGCAGCGGCGTGCCTTGGGCAAGGAGGAACTGATCGACGAGCCAGGTCACACCCTGGACGCCTACACTGGCAAGCACCATCCAGACGCTGGCGGTGTAGAAGACCAGCGTCCCCAGACAGCCGGCCTGTTCGTCTGTCTGCGCTTTGGCAGGGGAACGTCGACGCGAAATGGCGGGTATTCCTCCGGGTATTGCCGAGTGGGGCTCTGCTCTCCATTGTAGCATGAGCGCGGGCGGCGTGATTATCCCCAAGACAGCGAATAGTCCGCGTGGAAATCGCTCGAAAGGCCTTGACATGGACGTCTTGAACGTGCGATAATAAAAGAGTCCCAAGCGATTCAGTACCACGGCTTGGCGGCGAGCGGCGAAACCGCGGTTCGTAAGCCAGAGGCGCACGCCGAAGGCGAGAAGGACGGCAGGGGAGGCCGAGGGTCGGCAAGATAATGGGAAAGGTTGCTTGGGACTCCTTTTGTTTAGAGTGC
>JAJZQK010000127.1 GCA_021847625.1 Chloroflexota bacterium | reverse complement strand
GATGTAGGTGATCTTGGCGCCGAACCGCGAGCCGTCGCCGGCCGCCGCCTTGACCTCGGCCCGTGTGTCGCCGACGATGATGCCGATGTCCTCGATGCCCGCCTCCACCAGATACTCGATGGCGTAAAACAGCACCGGCTTGTTGGCCACCGGCACCAGCTGCTTGGCGCTCGTATAGGTGATGGGACGAAGGCGCGTTCCCTTGCCTCCACTGAGAATCAAACCCTTCAACTAAGGCCTCCCCTCGTCCGGCCTGGTCACCGCCTCAGCTCCCGCCTTTGCCGTAGTACGCCTTCAGGCCGCCGTCGAGCTGGGAATTGGTCAGCACGGCGCCGAGCACGTTCGCCTGCACCTTCTCCAGCAGCGCCCGCGCCTTGGCCGCGTGGTCGCGCTTCGTGCGGTTCGCGCGGAAGACGAGCAACACCCCGTCCATCCGCCGGGCGATGACGGCCGCGTCCGTTACGGCCAGCACGGGCGGAGCATCCAACACGAGGAGGTCCGCCGCCCCTTGCAGACGCTGAACGATATCGGCGAACTTCTGGGACTCCAATATGTCGCTGGGACTTGGCGGCAGGGGTCCGGACGCCACCAGCTGCAGGCCGCCTATGCCCGTTTCCTGCAACGGCAGCGGGTCGTTGGCCCCGTCTCGGAGCAGCGACATCAGGCCGCGCTCGTTCGTGAGGCCGAAGAGGGTGTGCTGGCAGGGGCGGCGTAGGTCGGCATCGACGAGAATCACGCTCTTTCCGCCCAGGGCAAAGGCGATGGCCAGGTTGGCGGCGACGGTCGACTTGTCGGCCTCCAGGCCCGCGCTCGTCACGAGCAGGCTGTGCAGCGGTCGGTCGACGCCGGCAAACTGAACGTTGGTGCGCAGGATGCGGTAAGCCTCGGCTACCGACGAACCCTCATCCGCCGCGGTAAGAAGTGTACTATCTACTACAGGCAACTCTGACCCTCCTTGCCCTGCTGGCGCTCGGCTAACCCATTCCCTCGGTGCCCATGCGCTGACCGGCCCCGCCCGCTTGCCCCGTGCCGCGAGCCTTCCTGGCCGAGGCGCGGGGGATTGTAGCCAGGACAGACACCCTGCCCCATCGTTCGACGTCCTCCGCCGTCTTCAGCGTGTCGTCGAAGAACTCGAAGAGGAAGGCGAGCACCACGCCCAGGAGAACCCCGAAGATGGCCCCGGCCATCACGGTGGTCTTGGTGCGCGGCCATATCTGCTGACCCAGCCCCGGCCGGCTGACCATCGCCACGTCGATGCGGTCGCGAGGGTCCTGGCTCTGCATGCGGACGGCCTGTTCCTGCTCGAACTCGTCGGCCAGCACGAAGGCCACGTCGCGAGCGCGCTCCGCGCTGACGTCGGTGACCTGCACCGTCACGGCGAAGTCCTCCGGCACCGCCGTGGCCGTAACCATGCCCTGTAGGGACTGGGGGGAGATGTCGAGGTTGAGCCTTTCGCTGACCGTGCGCGCCAGGTCGTCGGTCTGCAACTGCAGGCTGTACTGGCGAAGCAGGCGGTTCGTCGCCTCCGTGAGGCCCAGGTCGGCCCGCGCCGGTTGCACCAGAAGGCTAACTGTTGCCTGGTAGACGGGGGTCTGCATCTTGCAGTAGAGGTAGCTCCCCGCGGTGGCGGCCAGCGCCACCACGGCGATGATCCACCAGCGTCTGCGGAACATCAGCCAATAGCCATGAATGTGCAACCCTGACTCCTTCCCCTCCCTCCGGCGCCAGGATACCGCCGGGCGTACCTGATAGGCGGTGCCGATTATAGCACGGGGCCCATGGTCGGTCAAGAATGATGGCCGCCTTCACCCCAGGGAAGGAGCCCGGCCAGCAACTCGCCTCCCCAACCTAACAGACGAACCTCGGGTGTTGTGGTTACTAGGCCGGCCCCGCGAGCGAGAATGCGCTTGACATGTCCTGGCCGGTGTGGTCTGATGAGGTTGCCGGAGGCTCGGCTTTTCCCCCGGCCACTGAGATGAAACGAGCGCGGCCGCCCGCATCCGGGCGCAAAGGAGGAGGCTATGGCAGATTCCCATTTCCACGAGACCAAGCCCTTGGCGGAGGTCCCCCGCGTAGGCGTCGGCATGCTCGGCTATGGCTTCATGGGCCGGGCCCATTCCCTGGGCTATCGGCGGTTGATCGACGTGAGTTGGCCGCCGACGGTCCTACCGCGGCTGGTGGCCATCTGCGGTCGCAACGAGGAGCGGGTGAGCGCCGCCGCCCAGCGCTACGGCTACGAGGGCTACTACACCGACTGGGAGGAGATGATCGCCGACACGAACATCCAGGTGCTGAGCAACGGCACCCAGCCCTTCTTGCACGCCGAGCCGTCCATCGCCGCCCTCAAGGCCGGCAAGCACGTCATCTGCGAGAAGCCCCTTGCGCCCACCATGGAGGAGGCGAGGGCGATGTGGGAAGCCGCCCGGGCCAGTGGACGGGTGCACATGACGGGGTTCAACTACCGCTTCGTCCCCGCCCTGCGCCTCGCCCGCGAGCTGATCCAGAGCGGCGCCCTCGGCGAGGTATACCTGTTTCGTGCCGTCTACCTCCAGGAGTTCCGCCGCGAGCATCACCTCTTCGCCATGGCCAGCACGCCGGAGGGACGGGGACGGGGCACGCTGAACAACCTCGGCGCCCACGTCATCGACATGGCCCACTTCCTGGTGGGCGACATCGCCGCCGTCTCCGGCAAGGTCACGATGCACGTCCCCCAGCGGCCTGCGATCCAGGACCCCGGCAAGATCGTCCAGGAGACCGAGGACGATACCTTCCACGGCGTCGTGGACTTCGCCAACGGGGCCACCGGCACCATCACCGCCTGCAACGTCATCGCCGGCCGTAAGAACTTCCTGGAGGTAGAGGTCAGCGGCACCCAGGGGAGCCTGCACTTCAACCTGGAGCGGCTGAACGAGTTGGAGGTCTACCTGCTCAAGCCCGAGGAGCCCTCCGTGCTCGGCTTCCGCGACGTGATGGTCACCGAGGGCGGCCACCCCTCCCTCAAGCACTGGTGGCCACGGGGGCACGTCCTGGGCTGGGAGGCCCTCTTCGCCGAGGAGCTCCTCCACTTCCTCACCTGCGTCAAAGAGGGGCGGCAGGCCGGCCCGGAGGGGGCCACCTTCGAGGACGGCTACAAAGCCGCCCTGGTGGCCGAGGCCCTGCGCCGTGCCTCCCGCGAGGGCCGGCGAATAGACATCTCCGACCTGGAATAGCAGAAGAAAGGAGGGTCAGCGAAGTGTCTGCAAGTATGACGCCAAGGGAGCGGGCAATGGCGGCGCTCAATCATCAAGAGCCCGACCGGGTCCCCATCGACCTGCATGCCGCGGCGGGCGATTTCATCACCGACATCGCCTACCGGAACCTACTTCACCATCTCGGCCTCGCCAACCGGCCGACACATGTCTTCCGCAGGTCGACGCAGTACCCGGAAGTGGACGAGGACATCCTGCGCCGGTTCGGCGTGGACTTTCGCCGCGTGGACCTGGGCCCGCCGGATAGATGGGCAGACCGCGAATTGCCAAATGACAGCTACGAGGACGAGTGGCACATTATCCGCCGTCGCCCGCCGGGCGGTTTCTATTACGACCTGATTCCCGAAGGGAGCCCGCTGCGAGAGGTGGACACGATCGCGGGGTTGGACCGCCATCCTTGGCCCGACCCATTGGACCCCGGCCGCTTTCGGGGATTGCGCGAACGGGCCCGGCAGCTGCGCGAGGAAAGCGACTACGCCGTGGTCCTCTCCTTGCATTGTGACTTCTTCTCCACCGCCGCCGAGCTGCGCGGCTGGGCCAACTTCTACGCCGACCTGGCCGGCGACCCCACCTTCGCGGGTGCGCTGATGGACTGCTGTCTGGACTATTACCTTCCCGTCGCCAGGCGGGGACTGGAGGAAGCTGGCGAATACGCCGACGTCGTCGTCTGCAGCCGCGACGACTTCGGCGGCATGGACCGTCTGCTGATATCGCCCCGCACTTTTGACACCTTGATCAAGCCGCGCCTGCGGCGGGTCTTCGACCTGTTCAAGCAGGACACCGCGGCCAAGCGGTTTCTGCACTGCGACGGCGCCATCTATCCGATCCTGCCAGCCTTGATCGAGCTCGGCGTGGAGGCCCTCAACCCGATCCAAGTATCGGCGGCGGGCATGGGGGACACGAAGAAGCTCAAGGCCGAGTTCGGGGACCGGTTGACCTTCTGGGGTGGCATCGACACCCACGACGTCCTCCCCTACGGCACGCCGGAAGACGTGCGCCGGGAGGTGAAACGACGGATCGACGACCTGGGCCCGGGCGGCGGCTACGTGCTGTGCTCGGTGCACAGCTTCCAACCCGACGTGCCGCCCCAGAACATCGTCGCCATGTTCGAAGCCGCCAGCCAGTACGGCAGATACCCGCTCAAGGGGTAGACGAGGGGAGGCGGCTATCGGACAGCAGCCATCGTCTCCCCTGGGTGGCCGCAGAGGGAAGACAGGGCCGGAGTACCCAGGCCTATTCCGCCAGGATGACCCTCTCCCGATGCAGTCTTACCGGGTGGGCGGCGAGGCTGAGGGCGTCTAGGACCTCGTCCGGGCGCACGGAGCCGGCCGTGTCCATCCGCAGGCGCATCCGCAGGGCCGGCCGGCCGTCCACCGTCGCCACGGAGAGCGCTTGGAGGAACGGCCGCAGGTCCAGGGCCTTGACCTTCCCTTCCCGACGGCGTTCGTAGGGGATGCTCTCCCGGGCGAGTAGGTCCTGCACGGCGGTCCCCAAGTCGAGGCTCGGGAGCGGCTCCCTGAAGGTGGCGAGGTACTCCGCCGCCCTCATCTGCGACTGCAGAGAAGGCGCCAGCTGGTCTACTTCCGTTACGTCGGAGATGGTCAGGCCCGCGGGCAGCTGGGCGTACAGACGCGCTTGCGCCTCCGCGGGCGGGACGGGCTCTTCGAGGTACAGGTCGAGCAGCTCGGCGGCAGCCGTCACGCCCACGGCGAGCGGGGCGGCGATGGAGATGCGGGCGTGGGGGGTGAAGCCACGGGAATAGAAGAGGGGAAGGCCCGCCCGGCGCACCGCGCGCTCCCACAGACGGGCCATGTCCAGGTGCGACACGTAGCGCAGTTCGTCCCCTCTGGCGTAAGTGATACGGAGCCTCTGCATCAGCCCGCCTTCTCCGCCGACTCCCCGGCCTGACCCATCGCGAGCTCGTACTGACGCCGCAGGTACTCCGGGCGGGCGCCGCCGCGGATGTGTCCCCAGGGGAGCACTTCCTCCAACTCCCGCATGCGCTGGGCGTAGAAGGCAAGGTCGAGCCCAACCTCCTCGGCCGCCTGCCGCCAGAGGTCGGGACGGAAGTGGTCGCTCCAGGCGTCGAAGCGGCAGCCGGAACGCCAGGCCGACAAGATGACGGCCCCCAGACGCCGGTCGCCGCGCGCGAGGGCGGCTTCGAGCAGACTTGTCTCAGGGTCGTGCCAGGCTAGATGCACGCCCCGCCGCACGCTGGCGTGTAGGTGCTGCAGCTTGGCCTCCAGCTCCTCGCGGGTGTTCTGGGCCGACCACTGGAACGGCGTCTGGGGCTTGGGCACGAACGTGGCCACGCTGGCGTTGACCTGCGCCCGCCTGCCGGCGACCCTGCGCCCGACGTCCAGCGTCAGCCCGATCAGGCGCCCGATGCCGGCAACGTCGTCCGGCGTCTCCGTCGGCAAGCCAATCATGAAGTACAGCTTCACCGTCGACCACCCAGCGCCGTAGGCAGCCTCGACCGCTCGCAGCAGGTCTTCCTCCGTCACCTGCTTGTGGATCACGTCGCGCAGGCGCTGCGTCCCCGCCTCCGGGGCGAAGGTGAGGCTCGTCTTCTTCCGGTGCACGGACTCCGCCAGCGCCACCGAGAAGCTGTCGATGCGCAGCGACGGCAACGAGAAGTTGACGTTCTGGTGGCGCTCGCCCAACGTCTGCACGAGATCCTCGATGCGCGGGTAGTCGCCGGTGCTAAGCGAGAGCAACGAGACCTCCTCGTAGCCCGTGCAGGCGAGCAGGTCGTCCACTGCCTGCATTATCTCCTCGGGCTTGCGCAGGCGGACCGGCCGGTAGGTGTGCCCCGCTTGGCAGAAGCGGCAGCCCCGCGGACAGCCGCGCATGACCTCGATCGCCCCCCGGTCGTGGACGGTATTCAGATGGGGCACAACCGTGTGCACCAGGGCCGGGGGCAGCGCGCGCACGAGCCGTCGGGTCACCACCGGCGGCGCCTCGGCGGCCGTCGGCTCGACGCTCGCCATGGTGCCGTCCGAGTTGTACGTAACCGCGTATAGGCTCGGCACGTAAACGCCCTCGATGCGGGCCGCCCGGCGCAAGAAGGCCCCGCGATCGAACGCCGGCCGTTCGTGGCCCACATCTCGCTTCGAGAACTCGCCGTAGGCCTCCAGCAGCTCCGGCAGCACCTCCTCGCCGTCGCCGATCACGAACAGGTCCACGAAGTCGGCCAGCGGCTCGGGGTTGTAGGCGCAGGTGCCGCCCGCGATGACGAGCGGGTCGGCGTCGCCGCGTTCGCCTGCCAACAACGGCACCCCCGCCAGGGACAGCATGTTCAGGAGGTTGGTGTAGGTGAGCTCGCTGGCCAGGGAGAAGCCGATTACGTCGAACTGGCCGAGGGGGCGTTTCGACTCCAGGCTGAAGAGCGGCAGGCCGTGGCTGCGCAGCTCCGCCTCCATGTCCACCCACGGCGCATAGGCACGTTCGGCCAGGAACTCGGGCCGGCCATTTACTATCTCGTAGAGAATGGCAAGGCCGAAGTTGGACATGCCCACTTCGTACACGTCGGGGAAGGCGAGGGCCAGGCGCACCTGCACGGCGTCCCAATCCTTGCGCACGCTATTCCATTCGCCGTCGATGTAGCGAGCGGGCTTGCTAACCCGAGAGAGGATTCCATCCAGATCGATCATACCGACCAATTATAGCCGCAGTCTCCACGGCCTCGCAAATGCGGGCGGGGAAACGCCGTCCCTACACCGGCCCTTTCCCTTCAACATCGGCAGCCGCCGGGTCCGGTCATTCTCCTGAACATGGCCCCTTCTTCTACAATACGTAGGGGCGGACGGCTCTGTCCACTCGGGCGAACGCCGATCGCCACTACAGACAACCACTGGATCCCCGCTTTCGTGGGGATGACAGGAGGAAGCTAGGGCGACGGCGGGAGGTAGTGACCGATGAAGGCCGATGGGGCAAGCGGATTCGCCCCTCCACAAACCTGAGCTGATTCGGTGGCGAAATCCTGCTTGACGGCGAGCTGGCGAGTCGCTATGCTTGCGGGCGTGGATTACATCGACGCCCTGTTGTATATCAATAGCCTCGCGGACTACGAGAAGCACGCCGACCCGGCCACCCACCGCACCACTTTCAATCTCGTGCGCATCGGCTACCTCTGCGAGCAGCTCGGCCGCCCCCAGGATACCTACGCCTCGGTCCACATCGCCGGGACCAAGGGCAAGGGCTCCGTGGCGGCGATGATCCAGCGAGCGGCGATGGCCGGCGGCCTGCGGGCAGGCCTCTACACCTCGCCCCACCTGCATACCCTCGGCGAGCGGATCCGAGTCAATCGCCACATGGTCTCAGAGGAGGAGATCGCCGCCCTTACCGAGGAAGTGGCCGCCATCGTGGAGCGACTGCACGCCGAACGTCCCGAAATCGGCCGCGTCACCACGTTCGAACTGCTGACGGCGATGGCCCTGCGCTACTTCGCCCAGCGGAAGGTCGACGTGGCGGTCCTGGAAACGGGGCTAGGCGGCCGCCTCGACGCGACGAACGTCGTGATGCCCCTCGTGGCGGTGATCACCTCCATCAGCCTCGACCACACCAAGATACTGGGCGGTACGCTAGAGGCGATC
>JAJZQK010000126.1 GCA_021847625.1 Chloroflexota bacterium | reverse complement strand
CTTGTGCACTGGCGCCCGAAGACGCTGCCTGACTAACTCAGTTGCTCCCGGTCGATGTTTGCCCGGCCGCCGACATCGCTGCCGGCGCCGGTGGGCTCTTACCCCACCGTTTCACCCCTCACTCCACGCCAGAGGCGCGGGGCGGGTCTCTTCTCTGTTGCACTTGATGTCGGACTCCGAGGAGTCCGCCCCAACTTCGTGCGCTGGGCGACCTTGCCGCGGCGCGGAGCGCCCGGCGGAGAGTCGGATATTTCCTCTAGCGGGCGATTGCCCGCCAGCGATAGGCCACCTGCTTCTTCTAGTTGTAGTTGTTAAGGTGCATCGTTCGTGGTGCCGAAGGGGGGATTTGAACCCCCACGTCCTAATGGACACTACGCCCTGAACGTAGCGCGTCTGCCATTCCGCCACTTCGGCCTATCAGTCACCGCGACTGGTGGAGATGAGGGGATTCGAACCCCTTACCTCTGCGATGCGAACGCAGCGCTCTCCCGAATGAGCTACATCCCCGCCTGGTGGAGCCAGGGAGAATCGAACTCCCACTTCGACACTGCCAGTGTCGCGTAATCCCGTTTTACTATGGCCCCATCCTGGGCTATCAACAATGCGTCGGCCACAGGGGCCAACGCGACTGTATGTTACCAGAAGCGCCAGAGAGTTGTCAAGCCGAGCAGGGCAGACCGCCTCGCTGGGGGCTGGCCCAGCGAGAGGGCAATCCCCCAGCGATGGCTGCGCCAACCCTACGACAACTGCCTCTGCAGGGCCTGCAACGAGTCGCCGATCACCTCCAAAGTGAAGTCGATCTGCTCCTCGTTGACGATCAGCGGCGGCGTGATCACCGCCAGGTCGTTGCGCGTGGGCGAGCTGCGCACGAGCAACCCCCTGTCCATCGCCATCTTCACTAGGCCGCCGGCCCTCTGAATCGACTCGGGCAACGGCTCCTTGCTCTGCTTGTCGCGCACTGCCTCCAAGGCGCAGAACAGGCCCAAACCCCGCACTTCGCCCACGATCGGCAGCTCCTCGAACTTCTTCAGCCCCTCCAGCAGCCTCTCGCCCATGCGCCTGGCGTTTCCCACCAGGCCGCGCTCTTCCACGATCTCGATGTTCTTCAGTGCCACCGCGCAACCCACCGGATTGCCGCTCATCGTGAAGCCGTGCCATAGGCTGGGGTTCGGCGCCGACCACAGCAACCGCTGGTAGATCTCCTCGCGGAAGACCGTGGCCCCCACCGGGAAGTAGCCCGCCCCCATTGCCTTCGACGTCGTCAGCACGTCGGGCCAAACGCCCCAGTGCTCCAGAGCGAACATCTTGCCGGTGCGCCCCAGGCCGGTGATCACCTCGTCCGCGATGAACCAAACGGCGTACTTGTCGCAGATCTGCCGGATGATCGGCCAGTATTCCTTGGGCGGCACTATGGCGCCGGCGATCTGCATCACGGGTTCGCCCAGGAACGCGGCTACCGTATCGGGGCCCTCGCGTTGGATCAGCCGTTCCAGCTCCCAGGCGCAGTCTACTCCGCAGGCCGGATAGGTCTTGCCGTAGGGGCAACGGTAGCAATACGGGGCGTCTATGCGCAGAAAGCCGCTGGGCAAGGGGGTTGCCGCCGCCTGGGCACGCTCCAGATCGGTGAGGGCCACGATGCCGTAGGTGGCCCCGTGGTAGGAGAGTTTGCGGCCGACGATCTTGTTCTTCCGTGGCCGGCCTTCCAGGGCGTTGAGATACCGGGCCAGCTTGATGGCCGCCTCGTTCACCTCCGAGCCGGAGTTTAGGAGCAGCACCCGGCTCAGTCCCTCCGGCAGCAGAGAAGCCAGCTTGGCCGATAGCTCGATCAGCGGCTCGCTGGCGAAGCTGGTGAACGAGGTGACGAACTGCACCCGGCGCATCTGCTCGTAGGCTGCCTGAGCCACCTCTTCGTCGCCGTAGCCCACGTTGACGCAAAAGAGGCCTGCCCGGCAATCGAGGTACTGCTTGCCCTGGATGTCATACAGGTAGGGCCCCTTGCCTTCGCTGAAGATCGTCGGCCCCTTGGCCAGGTGGTCCGCCAGCAAGGTGCAGGGATGAAAGACGTAGGCCAGGTCTAGCCGGCGCAGTTCTTCGTAGGTGGACATTGATGCCTCCTTGCCCTACTGCCTCCAGCGGGCAAACCGGATCGAGCCAGGGAGGTTGGTGGCGCCTGCCTATTGCTGCCGCTCGGGGGCCGTCATTCTGAGGCTTCGAAGGAGCCGAAGAATCTGCTTCACTGGCGACAGGCAGTTCTTGGTCACCCGGACTGACGTGCGCCCATTCTGCCACCATCCACCAGATTCTGAGCCCGCCGTAGGCGGGCGAAGAATGACAATATCACCGCTCCTTGGCTCGTTAGACTTACGCGTCAAGGGGTGAGGAATCGAATCTACGATCCCGACCCTACAGTCCCAACCCCCGGGCCACGTCGGCCATGCCGAGCTCCTCCAGCCTGGCCGGACTGGGCATCGCCGTCTCGGGGTCCCAGGCCATGTGCTTGAGGTAATCGGCGTTTTGCTTAGCAGCATCTATGGACACCCCGCCCACGTCCCTCGTGGTCATGGGCGGGTTACCCAGCAACAGCGGCGGCACGTAGCAGCGCAACGGGTTCAGCCCCTCACGCAGGTTGAAGGCGTGGCGGATGTTGGCAATGCGCTCGCCCGCGACGAAGATCTCGTCGTAGTCGAAATCCCAGCCGGTGGCTGCCGTCATGAAGTCGGCTACCGATTGCAGCGGGTAGCATAGGTAGCCGAACAGGCAGAGCCCGGCCGAGTTGACGACGTGCACGGCCCCCGAGATTTGCTTATGCATCGCCCCCTTGGCCGAGTAGTCGTACTTGTCGTAGGGTGGGAACTGGTGGTCCACCCACTTGATCATCTCGCCGCCCTGGGTGTGGCGGGCCGGCGTGGCATCCAGCTGGTAGTTCATCGCCAGGCCCGGCCAGTGCCGTGGGTCGTGCATCGGTACTTCCTGGCCCTGGATGTGGATGGCGTATTGCTCGGCGCCGCGGCCGATGCGCTGCGCCGCTACGCGAACCCCGTCAGCCAGCACCGCGCCGAAGCCCTCGCGCCGGGCGATCATACCGCACAGATTGACGATGGCCTGGGCGTTGCCCCAGGTGAGTTCCAGACCATCGGTGTCGACCCTGTCGATGACCCCGTGCTCGTAGCAGTCGATGGCGAAGGCAATCGCACAGGGGGCGGAGATGCTGTCTAGTCCGTAGGCGTTGACGATGTCGTTGACCTGAACGATCGACTCCAGGTCGTCGTTGAGGCACATGTTGCCCGTCGCGCAAATGGTCTCGTACTCAGGCTTGTGGCAGAACTTGGCGCGACCGTCTTTGGCCTTCATCTCGCCGCCACAACCGATGGTGCACTGCCAGCAGTGGTATTTCTTCTGTTGCTCGGCCACCACCGACTCGGCCGCGATCTTGTCCACTGTGGGGAAGTCCACCGGGCCCGCGCCTGACCAGTTCTTGACCGGCGAGTCGCCGGAGGTGTTGGAGCCGGCCTCGATGTTGACGGTGCCGTACTTCGACATGCCCTCGTAGTCGCCGCCCATCCACTTGCGGGCATACTCTTTGCGCAGCTGCTGCATGCGCTCGGGGTTGGCGAGGGGTGGCTTCTTGTCGCCGCGCACGACCACGGCCTTGAGGCGCTTGGAGCCCATCACGGCGCCCAGACCGGAACGGCCGGCGGCGCGCCCGTAGTCGTTAATGATGCAGGCGATGAGCGATTGCATCTCGCCAGCGGGACCGATGCAAGCCTCCTCCGCTTTGGCGCCGTACTCCGCCTTCACCCAATCGCGGGTCTGGATGGTGTCCTTGCCCCAGAGGTGCGAGGCATCCTTCAGTTCGGCCTTGCCGTCGTCGATGAGCAGGTAGACCGGCTTATCGGCCTTGCCGGTGAAGTAAACGCCGTCGACACCGGCGAACTTCATCCGCGGGCCGAAATAGCCGCCGCAGTTGGCGTCGCCCCAGGTGCCGGTGAGCGGTGACTTAGCCACGGCGACGAAGCGGGAGCCGATGATCGCGGGGGTGCCGGTCAGGGGACCGGTGAGGATGCCGAGCGTGTTCTCGGGGCCGAGCGGATCGACCTTGGCCTTCTGGCGGTCGAACAGCGTCTTGGCGCCCGTGCCGTAGCCGCCGATGTACTGGCGGCTTTCCTTCTCGTCAAGCCCTTCCTCGACGATCTTGCCCGAGCTGAGGTCCACCCAGAGGACCTTGCCTACGTAGCCTCCGGCCATTGACGCGCCTCCTCCTGGACTAATCTCTGCAACAGGCCGGCACGCCCGCGGTCGGGCGCTGGCCCGCCATTGCCTCCATTATAGGCACCGCCGTCAGGCCGGTCAACGAACAGGCAACTTGGGGAAGAGCACGCGCGCCGTGGCGTCCATGCCGCGGCAGGCCTGGCCGAGCCGCACGTCACCGCGAGCGCTCACCAGCATGTAAGCGTCTTCTCGGCTTACCGCCAGGCGCTCGGCCAGGAAATCCACCATGTCGCGCACCGCCACCTGGACCGCGTCTTCAATGCTCGCGGCGCTGCCGGTGGTGATCCAGCTCTCGGCGGTCTCCAACCAGGGTCGGGGCCAGTGCCGTCCCTTGAGCAACTCGACCCGTACGGTGGTGCAGCCGCCGATTTCGATGCCGTTGCCCGTTACCTCGGCGTCGCCCATCGAGGCGTGCAGGTCACCCAAGCCGAACAGCGCCCCCGGCACGTGCACGGGCAGGTAGACCTTGGTACCCACGGTGACGTCGTTGTGATCCAGGTTACTGCCCACGTCCGTGGGGTCGGCAGTGTTCGCCTCGCCCTCCGCCGGGGTGGTAGCGATTACACCCACCATCGGCCGCACTGGGAAGGAGATGCTCGGGCTGAACACGGCCCGGCCGCCCTCGATGCGCACGATGCGGCAATGCGGCACGTTCATCTCTGCCGTCAGCACGCCCAGGCGCCCCGGCATGATCCTCAGACTGCCAAAGTCGTCCAGCTTGACGTCCAGAATCTCGACCACTAGCGTATCGCCAGGCTCGGCCCCCGAGACGTAGACGGGGCCGGCGGCCGGGTTGACTTCGCGGGGCTTGCGGGTCCGAATGTAGGTCACCACGTCCTCGGGCTGGCGCACGCTGCTATGGGTGGTGTCGAGCGTCTCCATCGCCAACGTCTCGCCGGGCTCGACGGTGAGAACCGGCGGCACGTGGGGGGCGAAGATGTGGGTGTGCTGTTCGCGGCTGACTCGCTTCATTATCCTCCCTCGTTATCGCAGGCTGGGGCTTGATCACGACCTTGCAGCTGCCTTCAGTGCCCGAAACCTGGAGGGCCTTCTCCGTTTCCGCCAGAGAGAACACGTGCGTCACCAGGTCGCGCACGGGCGCTCGCGTGGCTTGGAGCAGCGCCAGTGCCTCCCGGAAAGTGAGCGGTGGATAGCCCAGACTGCCGTGAATCGTCAGGTCCTTCTGCAGTATCTCGTGCGGGTGCAGATCCAGGCCGCCGGTATCTACGAAGTGGCCGACCTCCACGACCGTGCCGCCCCGGCGCACCATCTCCAGGCCCTCGCGGAAGGCGGCGGGCACGCCGGCGGCGTCGAAGAGGATGTCGCAGCCCACCCCCTCGGTCAACTCCCGGACGGCCGCGACTCGTTCGGCCACAGTCGTGCTCTTGGCGTTCAATAGCTCGTCCGCCCCCATTCGCCTAGCCAGCTCCAGGCGGCTATCCAGCACGTCCACGGCGATCACCCTGCCCGCGCCGGTATGCTTGAAGGCGACGATGGCCAGCAGGCCGACCGTGCCGGCGCCCAGTACGACCACACTCTTGTTGGGACCGTACCCTTCCCCGTGGATGGGCAGGCCGGCGGGGAAGGCCCGGGTGATCGCCCTGTAGGCGGGCGCCATCGGTTCGGCCAGCACGGCCAGTTCGGAGGGCATCACGTCAGCGAGCTTGAAGACGTAGGAGGCGCCGTGCAGGTAGACGTACTCGGCAAAGCCTCCCAGAAGATAGGGCGGCTTCTCGGTGTTGCCCAGGCCGTAGATTATGCGGTTGGGGCAGAGCATCGGCCGGGTGGGCACGTTGAGACAGAACCAGCACTTGCCGCAGGGGCGCGAGGAGGGCGCGACCGTTACTCGGTCGCCCTCCTTGAGCGGCCCGCCCACGACGGTCATGGACTCGTTGGCGCGCGGGCCCAGCTCGGCCACGGTGCCCACGATCTCATGGCCGGCGATCATCTCGAAGGGCAGCCGGCTGTGGCCTTCGTAGTAGTGCTTGTCGGTGCCGCAGACGCCGGCGTATTCCACTTTCAGCCAGATGGCATCCGCCGCCAGCTCGGGCTTGGGAAACTCGCGGATCTCCATCTTGCCGGGCCCCAGCAGGACCGCGGCTTGCACGGTTGGCATGGTCGAATAGTCTCCTGATACTCCGTTTACCTCTCCCACGGAAGCCTGGGGTAAGGGCCAGACTGCCGCATCGCAGGGATGCGTGATGCGCATTGGGCGGGTCACCGGCCACGAATTGACGGGGCCGGGCTCTGTACCGTCTGTTCCAGCTGGTCGCTGCCGCGGCGGCTCGGTGATGTCTTTGGACGTAGCGCGGGGGTCGCCACCCGGGAGCGGCATCCCCCGCAGCCCGGTCGCGTGATCACCCCTCAAGAAACGAGCTTCCCTGGTCTTCTTGATCACACAGGCCACGCCACGGGGGACAAGCCCCCGCGCTACCCCGGAAGCGGCCTCTTGAGCGTTCCAGCCGTTATCACCGTCGAGCGGGCGTGAATCAGTTGGAGCAGTTGGCCTCTGTGCCCGCCCCTACGGCGTGGAATCGGAGTGGCCCGCTCCGCGGAGCGGGCCGTCGGCACTAGCAGTGCAGCATCACCTTGATCGCGTTGCCGCTGCGGCTGCGGACCGTCTCGATCGCCTCCTCGTAGCGGGCCAGCGGGAAGGCATGGGTAATCAAAGGCTTCACGTTCAACTTACCGCTCTGGATTAGCGGCGCCGCGTCGTCGAAGTCGGCGTCGTAGACGCGCGTCCAGCGCAGCGTCAATTCCTTGCGGAAGATCGGCGTGTAGTCCTTCACCTCGAGCGTGGGCGTCTCCGGCGGCACCATCATGACGATGCGGGCGCCCGGCCGCGCCATCGCCACGGCCTGGCTCAGCGTGTGCTGGGGACCGGCGACGTCGAAGATGACGTCGAAGCCCTCGACCGCGGCGAGCCCGACCTTGACCGGGTCATCCTTGAGCACGTTGGCGGTCAGATCGGCTCCGAGCTGCCGGGCCAGGGCCAGGCGCTCGTCGATGACGTCGGTTGCCATCACGAAACCCGCGCCCTTGGCCTTGGTGACCTGCACGATCAGGTTGCCGATGACGCCCGCGCCCAACACGGCCACGGCGTCGCCCGGCTTCAACAGCGAGCGGTTGGTGGAGTGCACTGCCACCGCGGCGGGCTCGACCATAGCGCCCTCGTCGAACGACATCGCGTCCGGCAGCCGGCGCACCGTGCCCTCGGGCACGACCACCTCCTCGGCGTAGGCGCCGTCCACGTGCACGCCCAAGATCGTCAGGTTGAGGCAGTGGTTGTACTCTTTCTCCCGGCAGGCTCGGCAGACGCCGCAGGAGTTGAGCGGGCGGGCGAAGACCCGCTCTCCAACCTTGAACTGCGAGCCGGCGGCAGTCTCGGCCACCGTGCCACTCAGCTCGTGGCCGGGCACTACCGGGAACCGCATGAAGGGATTGGCGCCACGCAGCGCCGCCATGTCGGAGCCGCAGATGCCTGAGCTGGCGATGCGAATCCGCAGCCGCCTAGCCGTTAGGGGTCGGGAGGGAAGATCGACAAAGGTGATTTGGCCTGGGCCAAGTAACTGGACAGCCTGCAAAGCGTTCTACCTCCTGAGGCACGCTCTCGGAACCACAAAACAGCCCCGGCGGGCC
>JAJZQK010000125.1 GCA_021847625.1 Chloroflexota bacterium | reverse complement strand
TGGCCGCCGGAGAGCTGACCGTTCTCTGCTGCCTGGCCATCTTCTCCTACGGGTTCGAGGCCGCCCGCCAGGCCTACGCCAGCCGCGGCGTCACGCTCGTCTCCCTCACAACCTTGGACGTGCTGCTGGACGTCGCCATTGCCGGCAAGCAAATCACGCCCACCGCGGCGAACACCGTCCTCGCCTGGGCCCAACAGCGGGAACGAGCGGGTTAACCAACAGCCCGACCCGGCGCCTGGACAAAGAGCATTCTCATACTTGCTACTTTGCCCATAATTCTCCTTGACACTGCCAGCGGGAATCGTTATCATTGGGCGGGGTATCTTGTTCTTTTTTTCCCATTTCTCAGATGTCAGGGTGCCACACAGTGAACACTATTAATCAAACTGGGAAACATTTCCCAGTTTGCCCAAGAGAGGCGAGAAAGCGATGGACAACCCAGGATTAGCCGCAGTCGTAATCCTAGCGGTCGCCACCGCCGCCTTCGTTCTGGGGTACTTCTTCAAGCAGATTGCTCTCCGTGATCAAATGAGGGCGGCCGCCGAGAACGCGGCCAGGATGATCGCGGACGCCACAGCCAAACAAAAA
This sequence comes from Chloroflexota bacterium, assembly GCA_021847625.1. The sequence goes on along the minus strand of JAJZQK010000125.1, from coordinate 7,343 downwards.
GAGCTGCTCCTCGACGCCAAGGACGAGGCCCTGCGCCTGCGAACGGCCGTCGAAGCGGAGCTGCGTGAACGCCGTGGCGACCTGCAACGCCAGGAAAGACGTCTGCAGCAACGGGAGGAGAATCTCGACCGCAAAGTCGAGGCGAACGAACGGCGAGAGCGAGCGCTACAGCAGAAGGAAAGAGACGTCGAAGCCCTGCGAGCCGAGGCCGAGGGCATCCGCAAACTCCAGCGTCTGGAGCTGGAACGCGTCTCCGGCCTCACCCAGAACGAGGCCAAAGAGGCGCTACTGAAGACAATCGAAGAGGAAGTGCAGCAGGACGCCGCTAGGCGCGTGCGCGAGATCGAGCAGACGGCCAAGGACGAGGCGCAGCGGCGGGCCCGCGAAGTCATCGCCCTGGCGATCCAGCGGTGCGCGGCCGATCAGGTGGCCGAGACCACGGTGTCAGTCGTGCCGTTGCCCAGCGACGAGATGAAGGGGCGCATCATCGGTCGCGAAGGTCGCAACATCCGCGCCCTCGAATCGGCGACGGGCGTCGACCTCATCATCGACGACACGCCGGACGCCGTCACGCTGTCGGGGTTCGACCCGGTGCGGCGTGAGGTGGCCCGCATGGCCCTCAACAAGCTGATCCTCGACGGCCGTATTCATCCCGCCCGCATCGAGGAAGTGGTGCAGAAGTCACGCCTCGAGGTCGATTCGATTATCAGGGAGGAAGGGGAGCAGGCCTGCTTCAAGGCCAACGTCCACGGTCTGAACCCCGAGTTGGTCCGCTTGCTGGGGCGGCTCAAGTTCCGCACCAGCTACGGCCAGAACGTTCTGCTCCACTCGCTCGAGGTCGCCCTGCTAGCGGCGACGATGGCCGAGGAGATGGGCGCCGACGTCGGCCTCGCCCGCACGGCGGGCCTGCTGCACGATATCGGCAAAGCGGTCGATCACGAGGTCGAAGGGCCGCACGCGATGATCGGCGCGGACCTGGCCAAGCGCTTTGGCAGGTCGCCCAAGATCGTGCACGCCATTGCCGCTCACCACGGCGACAGCATAGAGCCTGAAACGGTCGAGGCTGTCCTCGTACAGGCAGCCGACGCGATCTCCGGGGCCCGGCCCGGCGCCCGGCGGGAGACGGTGGAGAGCTACATCAAGCGACTGGAATCGCTGGAGAGCATCGCCAACTCCTTCCTGGGCGTGGACAAGTCGTTTGCCATCCAGGCCGGCCGCGAGGTCCGCATCATCGTCAAACCCGAAGAGGTGGACGATCTATTCGCGGTGCGCCTAGCGCGCGATATCGTGAAGAAGATCGAGGATACGCTCGAGTACCCTGGCCAGATCAAGGTGACGGTCGTCCGGGAGACCCGCGCGGTCGACTACGCGAAATAGGATCGGCGGGAACAGAACGAGGGCAGGGTTACGCAATCGCTGCTGGGCCAGTTCCGGCCCAGCAGCTTTCATGTAAGTTTCTGCCCATCCTATGGTGACAGGACTCACTCGATGCACGGCTTTTCAGCGGTTAGTCCGACTCCCACCGCGTGACTACTGTGAGTGAAAGTACACTATGCGAATTTTGATGATCGGCGACTTAGTTGGCCGCGGGGCCCGGCGAGCGGTGAGAATGCTCGTGCCCCAGATTCGCCACGAGCGCCGCGTCGACTTCGTCGTCGCCAACGGCGAGAACGCCGCCGGCGGCCGCGGGCTCACCCCGGCCACGGCGAGCGAGATCTTCGCTGCGGGCGTCGACGTGATTACCAGCGGTAACCACATCTGGGACCAGCGCGAAGTAATACCCTACCTCGACAGCGAACCCCGTGTGCTGCGCCCGCTCAACTATCCCCCCGGCGTGCCGGGGCACGGCCACGTGATGTACCGCGACGTGTTGGTCGTCAACCTTAGCGGCCGAGTGTTCCTGGGCAACTTCGATTGCCCGTTCCGCACCGCGGATAGGCTGTTGGCCGAACTTGAGGGCCGGCCGCGAGCCATCGTCGTCGATTTCCACGCCGAGGCCACCTCGGAGAAGGTGCTCAGCGGGTGGTACTTCGACGGCCGGGTCACGGCCGTCGTCGGCACTCATACCCACGTGCCCACCTGCGACACCAGGGTGTTGCCGAAGGGCACGGCCCACGTCTCCGACTTAGGCATGGTGGGGCCGCTCAACTCGGTCCTCGGCGTGGAGCCCGAGCGGGTGAAGGCCCACCTCACCACCCTTATGCCCGCCCGCTTCAAGATCGCGGACGGGCCCATTGTCTTCAACTCCGTGCTCGTGGAGCTGGACGAGACCACCGGGCGGGCCGTGGCCATCGAACGCCTGGATCGCATAGTCGAGGTAGACAAGTTTATGGAAGACAACGATGACTGACCACAACCTCGTCGACCTGCACCTGCACACGACGGCCTCCGACGGTACCGACGCCCCTGCCGAGGTGGTGCGCAAAGCCCGCGACCTCGGTCTGCGGGTGATCGCGATCACGGACCACGACTCCACGGAGGGCGTGGCGGAGGCGGTTGCCTCCGCCCGGGGGACGGACCTGGAGGTGATCCCCGGCATCGAGATCAGCACCGACGTGCCGCTCGGGGAGATCCACATCCTCGGCTACTTCGTCGACGTTGCCGACGGGGAGCTGCAGAACATGCTGCACCTGCTGCGGGAGTCGCGCCACGGCCGGGCCCGGCGGATGGTTGACAAGCTTCGTGACCTAGGAATGGACATCGACTGGGAACGGGTGAAGGCGTTCGCCGGCGAGGGCGCCGTCGGCCGCCCCCACGTGGCCCGGGCGATGGTCGAGAAGGGGTACGTCTCGACCACGGCAGAGGCCTTCGACCGTTACATCGGCCGCAACGGCCCCGCCTACGTGGAGCGCTACAAGCTCACGCCCCCCGAAGCCGTTCAGCTCGTCCTTGGCGCCAAGGGCCTCCCGGGGCTCGCCCATCCGGTGATCGCCGGTGCGGCGGAACCGCTCGGCGACAGCCCTGACCTCGAGCCCCTCCTCGCCGAGCTGAGCCAGGCGGGGCTGGTCGCGATGGAGTGCTACTACACGGGCTACACGGACGACATCACGGCCGACCTGCTGGAGAAGGCCCGGCGCTACAACCTCGTGCCGACGGGCGGCAGCGACTACCACGGCGCCAACCTCGTAGGGCCGACGCTGGGGGGCGTCCATGTGCCACTGAGCTCGGTGGAAGCGTTGCGCGAGCGGCTGAGAGAGAAGTAGCGGCGCGCCCGCCTTTGGAGTGCCTCCGGCCACCAAGCCAGCCTGACAATTGGTGTCACGGCTGATGACGACCGCCGCCCGGTCATGAATGCGCCGGGCTCATCCAGCGAAGCGCGCCAAGGCCGGCTGGGGACGGGGCCGCCCATGGCCTACCCACATCGTATTGGCACGAGCGGTCGCTTGACCGTAGGGGCCACCGGCGGTCGCCCTCTTGGTTCCGCAGCAAGGATCATCCCATTGCAGGGGGGCCATCGTGCGCGGGTTCCCTCGCCCTTCCTGGAGAGGGTTAGCGTAAGGGTCGTCCTGGCGCCCGCCCCTTTGGGTTACCGGAGGGCGAACGCCGTTCGCCCCTACAAATACCGGATGGATCCCCGCTTCCGCGGGGATGACAGGGGCAGAGATAGAACGACGGCCGCATGCCGTAGGGTACGGGCGGCGGCCAGGCCCGACGAGGGCGACCGCCGGTAGCCCCTACGCTTGATTACCAGCCGTGCTGGCAATAGCACCGTCTGTTGGCCGTGCAGCAAGGATGAGGCCCGACTGGTTAACCCAGGCCGATCTCCAGGGCCTCGGCCAGTGTGGAAGCGCCGACTACCTCTAGCCCACTTGTGCGTAGGGAACGCCTGGCGAGGGCGGCCGGCAGCAGGCAGCGCCGGAAGCCCAGGTTCGCGGCCTCGGCCAGGCGTCTTTCCACCTGCCCCACCGTGCGCAATTCCCCCGAGAGGCCGATCTCGCCGACCGCCGTGAGGCCGGGGGCCACGGGGAGGTCACGGAAGCTGGAGGCGATGGCCAGCGCCACGCCGAGGTCGGCCGCCGGCTCGCCCACCTTCAACCCGCCGACGACGTTCACGTAGATGTCCTGGTTGGAGAGGGCAAGGCCCACTCGCTTCGTCAGCACAGCCACGAGCAGCAGAAGCCGGCTGATCTCCACGCCGTTGCCGGTACGCCGCGGCAGGCCGAAGCTCGTGGTCGTGGTGAGCGCCTGCACTTCGACCAGCAGCGGGCGCGTGCCCTCCATCGTCACCACCACGGCTGAACCGGCCGCGCCCGCCGAACGCTCGGCCAGGAAGGCCTCGGAAGGATTCCGCACCTCGGCCAGCCCCTCTTCCTGCATCTCGAAGACGCCCACCTCGTTCGTGGAGCCGAAGCGGTTCTTGACGCTGCGCAGCAGCCGGAAGGAATGGAAACGCTCGCCCTCGAGGTAGAGCACGGCGTCGACGATGTGCTCCAGGGCCCGCGGGCCGGCGATCGAGCCCTCCTTGGTCACGTGGCCCACCAGAAAGATGGGGATGTGGGTGCTCTTGGCCAGGTGCATCAGGCGCGCCGTGCACTCGCGCAGTTGGCTGATGCTGCCGGCGCTCGACTCCAATTCCTCCAGGTACATCGTCTGGATGGAGTCGATCACGGTCAGGCCAGGCTGCATCTCCTGGATGTAGTTGCTGATGGTCTCCAGGTTGGTCTCGGACACCACGAAGAGGCCCTCCCGCGTGGCCCCCAAACGATCCGCGCGCATCCTGATCTGCTGGGCCGACTCTTCTCCCGAGACGTACAGCACCGGCTTGTCCGGCCGGGCGAGCAAGGCCGACACCTGGAGCAGGAGCGTGGACTTGCCGATGCCCGGGTCACCGCCGATCAGGACGAGCGAGCCCGCGACGACGCCGCCGCCAAGCACGCGGTTGAACTCACCTATCGGCACCGTGAGTCGCGGGTAGTCTGTGGCGGAGATGCGCGTGATGGGCTCTGGCCGGATGCCGGCGAAGGGGAGCCGGCCCGCCGCCTTGGCGGTGGACGGCTGGACGATGCCCTCCACGAGCGTATTCCAGCTCTGGCATTGCGGGCAGCGCCCCATCCAGCGGGGGGTCTCGAAGCCGCATTGCTGGCAAACGTAGACGGTCTTGGGTCCCTTAGCCATCACACACTACCTCGGTTTCTTTCTGGCCGCGCGGCCGGCGCCCGGACGCGGCGAATAGGCGGGGGCTTTATTATAGCACAACATAACATGGAAAGAGGCACCGCCCCACTGGACGGTGCCTCGTATTCGCTTACTGACAGGAGGACTTACGCGGTAGACGGGTTTTCACCGCGGAGAACGCGGGGGAGACGGAAGGGATCTGGCATTCTCCCTTTTCTCTGCGCCCTCCGCGGTTGATCCGACTCCCACCGCGTAACTACTGTTACTGATTGGAACGGCAGCGGCTACTTGCCGGTGCCGCTCGCCCCGCCGGCGGTGAGGGCCGGGGCCGGGGCGGGCGCCGCTTTCAGGCGCAACTCGCCGTTCTCGGCGTCGCAGACGACCGTATCCCCGGACTTGAACTCGCCCTGCAGCATACCCTCGGCGAGCAGGTCCTCGACCATGTTCATGATCACCCGGCGTAGCGGACGGGCGCCAAACTGGGGATCCCAACCCTTGTCGGCGAGCAGCTGCTTCGCCGTGTCGGTCACGTCCAGAGTAATTCGCTGTTCGGCCAACTGCTTGCGCACCCGTTTGAGCATCAGGTCGACGATCTCGCGGATCTGCGGCATCGACAGCTGACGGAACACGACGACGGCGTCGATGCGGTTCAGGAACTCGGGCCGGAAGGTGTTCTTCAACTCGCCCAGCACCTTGTCCTTCATCCGCTCGTACTTCGATTCGGCGGTCCTCGCCTCGTCGGCCTGGAACGAGAAGCCGATCGAAACGTCCCGCTTTAGCGCCTCGGCGCCCACGTTGGACGTCAAGATCATGATCGTGTTGCGGAAGTCGACCCGCCGGCCCTTGGCGTCCGTCAGGTAGCCATCCTCCATTATCTGGAGGAGCATATTGAAGACGTCCGGGTGGGCCTTCTCGATCTCGTCGAGCAGGATGACCGAGTAGGACTTGCGGCGCACGGCCTCGGTCAGCTGGCCGCCCTCCTCGTAGCCGACATAGCCAGGCGGTGAGCCTACCAGGCGTGCCACGGAATGCCTCTCCATGAACTCGGACATATCCAGCTTGACCATCGCGTCTTCGCTGCCGAACATGAACTCGGCCAGCGTCTTCACCAGTTCGGTCTTGCCGACGCCCGTCGGGCCGAGGAAGATGAAGGTGCCGATGGGCCGTCGCGGGTCCTTAAGCCCCGCCCGGGCCCGGCGCACGGCGCGCGAGATGGTCTTGATCGCCTCGTCCTGGCCCACCACGCGAGCGTGCAGCGCCTCCTCCATGTTGAGGAGCCGTTCGGACTCATCGCGGGCGATCCGCTTGACGGGTATGCCGGTCCACATGGCTACAATTTCGGCGATATGCTCTTCGTTTACCTCGGGCCGGTTCTGGGCCTGCTCGTCGCGCCAGCTATTCTCGAGCTGGCCGAGCTTCTCCCGCAGCTTGATCTCTTTGTCTCTCAGTTCGGCGGCCAGCTCGTACTGCTGGGCCGCGATGGCCGCGTCCTTCTCCTGCTGCACGGTGTCGAGCTCGTGCAGAGCGTCCTTAAGATGCGACGGCGTGCCGGACATCTGCAGGCGCACCCGCGAGGCCGCCTCGTCAATTAGGTCGATGGCCTTGTCGGGGAGGAACCGGTCTGGCACGTAGCGCGCCGCCAGCTCCGCCGCCGCCCGCAGGGCATCCTCGGTGATGTTCACCTTGTGGTGGTCTTCGTAGCGCTCCTTGACGCCTTGGAGGATGGCGATCGTCTCGCCGGTCGTGGGCTCGGCCACGTTGATCGGCTGGAAGCGCCGCTCCAGCGCGGCATCCTTTTCTATGTGCTTGCGGTACTCATCCAGCGTGGTGGCGCCGATGCACTGCAGCTCGCCGCGGGCCAGTGAAGGCTTGAGGATATTCGCCGCGTCGATAGCGCCCTCGGCGGCGCCCGCCCCAACCAGGGTGTGCAGCTCGTCGATGAAGAGGATGCAGTTGCCGGCACCCTTGATCTCCTCGATGACCTTCTTCAGCCGCTCCTCGAACTCACCGCGGTACTTGGTGCCCGCCACGAGCGAACCCATATCCAGCGTCAGCAGGCGCTTTCCGGAGAGCGTCTCGGGAATGTCGCCGCTGGCAATCTTCTGGGCCAACCCTTCGACGATGGCCGTCTTGCCAACGCCGGGCTCGCCAACGAGGGCAGGGTTGTTCTTGGTGCGCCGCGAGAGAATCTGGATGACCCTCTCAATCTCCCGCTGGCGGCCAATGAC
>JAJZQK010000124.1 GCA_021847625.1 Chloroflexota bacterium | reverse complement strand
CGATGGCGCCCTCCACCGGGCAGGCCAGCAGACAGAGATTGCAGCCCACGCAGGTTTCCTGGTCGACCATTGGCACCCTGGTGCCGGTTTGCAGTCTGATCGAGTCGTGGCCGCCGTCCCGGCAGGCCGCGAAGCAGACCTGGCAGCCGATGCACTTCGCCTCGACGATCTGTGAGCGTACTTGGTAGTTGAGGTCGAGCTTGCCCCAATCCGTGAGGCTTGGTACCGCCTTGCCGATGATGTCCTGGATGGAGTGGAGGCCCTTGTCCTCCAAGTAGTTCGTGACGCCGTCGATCATGTCCTCGACGATGCGGAAGCCCCAGTGCATGACCGCGGTGTGCACCTGGATGCTGGTCGCGCCCATGACCATGAACTCCAGGACGTCGCGCCAGGTGGTGATGCCGCCTATACCCGAGATGGGCAGGCCAAACTCCTCGTCTTGCGCCAGCGTGGCCACCATGTTGAGGGCAATGGGCTTCACCGCGGGCCCGCAGTAGCCGCCGTGCGTACCCCGGCCGTTGACCGAGGGAATGGGCTCGAAGCGATCCAGATCCACGCCGATGATGCTGCTGATCGTGTTGATCAGGGACACGCCGTCGGCGCCGCCGGCTTTCGCGGCCCGCGCCGGCTGCCGGATGTCGCTGATGTTGGGCGTTAGCTTGACGATGACCGGCGTGCGGGCCACCGATTTCACCCAGTCGGTGGTGCGCTCGGTGTACTCGGGCACCTGCCCCACGGCGGCGCCCATGCCCCGCTCGTGCATGCCGTGCGGACAGCTGAAATTCAGCTCCAGGCCGTCGCAGCCGGACTCCTCGACCTGGCGTACGAGCTCCTGCCAGGCCTCTTTCTTGCTTTCGGCCATAATCGAGGCGACGACTGCCTGCTGGGGCCAGCGGCGTTTGATGTCGGCGATCTCGCGCACGTTGTCCTCGATTGAACGGTCTGAGATCAGCTCGATGTTGTTCAGCCCAACCAGGCGCCGGGCGCCGTAGTTGAGTCCGCCCAAGCGCGAGCTGACGTTGATGATCGGCGTGCCGATGGTTTTCCAGACGAAGCCGCCCCAACCGGCGGCGAAGGCCAGGTCGGCTTGTTTGGCGGTATTGGTGACGGGCCCGGACGACAGCCAGAACGGGCTGGGTGCTTTGATGCCGGCCAGATTGACACTCAGATCTACCATCGCCTGTTCTCCTTCCTTGTGTCCAGGCTAGGCCACGATCGCGGCGTGGATGCCCCGCGCTGCCCGCTTGGCCTGTTGCACGGCGAAAACGACCTCGCCCCCGCCGGAAACGCAGTCGCCGCCGGCGAAGATTCGTGGCTGCGAAGTGCGACCCGTCTCGGCGTCAACCTCGAGCCGCCCGCCCTTCACCTGCAGCCCCAGGCGGGCGATTGTGCTCGCCAGGGGCGCCTGCCCGAGAGCCTTGATCACGGTGTCCACTGCCATCACGTACTTGCTGCTGGGCACAGGCTGCGGCCGGCGCCGCCCGCTCTCGTCCGGCGCCGCCAACTGCGTGCGCACGCATTCCAGGCCGGCGACCTGCCCCTTGCCCACGATGCGGACCGGTGCCGCCAGCCACTGGAAATTGACGCCCTCCCCGCGGGCGAAGTCGACCTCGTACTTGTAGGCGGGCATCTCCTCCTGGCCGCGGCGGTAGACGACCGTCACCTCGCGCGCTCCCAGTCGCCTGGCCACAGTAGCGGCGTCGATCGCGGTGTTGCCGCCGCCGACGACGGCTACCCGCTCGCCAATCCGGATGTGGCCGAGATCGCCCAACTTGGCGGCGGCGATGAGGTCGAGCGCCTCGTAGACGCCGGACAACTCCTCCCCGGGGACGCCCAGGTGGGCACCCCCGCCGAGGCCGATAGCCACAAATAGGGCGTCGTAGTCCCGCAGCAGATCCTCAGGCTGCACGTCCCGACCGACCGCCACCCCCGTTCGGATGGCGACCCCCAGTCCGCGCACCATCTCTACTTCCGCCAGGCTGTTCTCGAGGGGCAGGCGGAGGGGTACGATGCCGTAGGTGTTGAGTCCGCCGGCCTTCTCGCGCGCCTCGAAGACGGTCACCGCGTGGCCAAGCTGCGCCAGTTCGGCGGCGCAGGTCAGGCCAGCGGGCCCGCCGCCGATCACCGCCACTCGTTTGCCGGTCGGTCTGCCAGCCCGCAGTACGCTCTTGCTGTTCGCCGCCGCCCAATCGGTGACGGAGCGCTGCAGACGACCGATGGCCACCGGCCTATTCGTCTTGCCGACCACGCAAGCCCCTTCGCAGAGCTCGTCGACCGGGCAGACCCGGGCGCAGCTGGCGCCCAGCGGATTGGCCTGGAGGATGACGCGCGCCGCGCCCCGGAGGTTACCCGTGGTGATCTTGCGGATGAACGCCGACACGTCGACCGCCGCCGGGCAGGCCTGCGCACAGGGAGCGTCGAAACAGTACAGGCAGCGCGCTGCTTCGTCCAGCGCGGCCTGGCTGCTGAACGGCGGCGTCACCTCGTTCAGCCTGCCGACCGCCACTCCCCCGCCGAGTTCGCTCGTCCCTTCGCTCATTGATTCCTCCTTAGTGAGCGTTTGCCATTGCCCACGGCTGCAGCAGAGCCGCCAGCAAAGCGCGAGGCACAGGACGCAATACTCCCGCCGAGACCAACAACAAAACCACGGGTACCGATGGCAACCGTGCCGCGGCTACTATAGCAGCCGAGGGTAGGCAAGTACATGCTAATCGACCGCGGGTTCGAGGCAGGCGCTGGCTCCATTATGGCAGGTGGTTACAGTATTGACAAACGGGCTGGGCTCGCTATACTCATGGACTTAATTGGCCCTTCAGAATTGAGCCATTGCCGCGTCGTCGCGGGCAGATTGAGGCGGAGACGGCCTTCAAGCACTAATGCGTGCCTCCTTTGCCCGCTGGCAGATAGTTCCCGCGACTTGGTACTTGGCGATAGGCCGCGCACTCTGGGCAGCAATTACTGTGCTGGAGGGTCACAATGCCGGACTGGCGACGCGGCACTGAAGTGGCGCTCAGACCATCACCGTCCGCCGACAAGGCGGGCCTGATGGTCTTTTTCATTGCCCGGTCGGTCGCCAGACCGAGGGAAGGAGGTGAGGCGCCAAGCGACTAGACAACCGGCCGCGCTGTTCAGTGTCAATTGGCAACCAACGCGGAACTGAGGTTGGTACGAAATCATTGTCCCCTAGTGATGGAAGGAAGGTGCAGTGGTGGCAAGTCTTGCCTCTGTGGTTAGAGAGGTAGACGGCCGGTTCGAGCTCACGCAAGAGCTGCCGACCAGCTCTCTCTACAACAAGGACCTGGCCCCAACCCCGCTCTCGGCACGCACCTGGGGCTACTACGAGTACGCCTCGATCTGGATTGGCCTCGCCGTGTGCGTGCCCACGTGGATGCTCGGCTCGAGCATGATCGCGGCCGGCTTCGACTGGGTAACCACGATGATCACCATCGCCCTGGGCAACTGTATCGTCCTGGTCCCGATGGTCATGAACTCCTTCCCCGGGGCGAAGTTCGGCATCCCCTTCGCGGTGCTGCTCCGTTCCAGCTTCGGCGTCTACGGCACCAATCTACCCAGCATTCTGAGAGGAATCGTCGCCTGCGGCTGGTTTGGCATCCAGACCTGGATCGGCGGTGCCTCGATCGACGGTCTGCTCACCGCTCTCACCCCCGCCTGGGCAGTGGTTCCAGCCCACGTCTGGGTTTCCTTCTTCGTGTTCTGGGCAATGAACATGGCCATCTGCTGGTACGCCCCGCCGGGCAAATCGATGCCTGGGGTCAAGTTGATGGCCGACTACGCCGCCCCAATACTGCTGCTCATCGGCGTTGGCCTGCTCTGGTGGGCCGTTTCCGCAGCCGGTGGTTGGGGCCCGATGCTAAACCAGCCCAACAAGGCAGACATGGCCCTCTGGCCGGCCTTCCTCACCGCAATGGTCGCCTACTGGGCGACGATGGCCCTGTCCATCGCCGACATCACGCGCTTCGCCCGCAACCAGAAGGTGCAGTACTGGGGCCAGATCCTCGGCATGCCGACCACGATGACCGTTTACGCCTTCTTCGGCGTAGCGGTGACCTCGGCTACCGTGGTCATCTACGGCAGCGCCGTCTGGGATCCCATCGAGGTGATGACGAAGACCGGCAATCCGTTGTTCATGTTTGTCGGCCTGATCTTCATCATCCTGGCGACCCTGACGACTAACGTCACCGCCAACATCGTTGCCCCGGCCTACGCCTTCACGAACCTGTTCCCGAAGTACATCTCCTGGCGGGTGGGGGCGATTCTCACCGGAATCGTCGGCGTGATTATGCAGCCCTGGAACCTGCTGGCCGACCCAACCGCTTACATCTTCACCTGGCTGGGCAACTACTCGGGCTTCCTGGGGCCCATCGCCGGCATCATGATCGCCGACTACTGGATCTGCCGGCGGCACAACCTCCACCTGCACGATCTTTACCTCCCCAATGGTCGCTATCGCTACATGAACGGCTGGAACCCCGTCGGCGTCGGCGCCTTGATCGTCGCCGTCGTCGTCTGCTTCCTGCCCTTCCCGTTCATGACCGACTGGCGGTGGTTCATCGGCGCCTTCGTCGGGCTTGTAGTCTATTGGCTGCTCTACGAGTTCTATCTGGTCAAGAACTACGAAGGCGAAGCGGCCTCCGCTGGACGCAGTGCGACCTAGCGCTAAGCCTATCTTGCGAGATGGCCGCCGGTCCGACCGGCGGCCATTTTCAGTTCCAGTTTGACAGGGGGACACGCGGCCATTAGACTCCCGACGTATCCTCGTTGCTCGTCTCGGCGTGGCGGCCGTCCTGGTGCTCTCGCTCTGGCACTCGGTCCAATTGTGACGAGGCGTGGAGTAGGTCGTCAGTCTGAGGTCTCGAAGGGGCCGAAGAGTCCTCTCGCCCGAGGATGGCGAGAATATTTGGCCGTCGCAGCTGGTGTACGAGTTTCAGCCTAGGGCTGGTCAGATTCTTCGCCCGCCCCCTCGCAGGGGACACGGCCGAAGGGCGGGCTCAGAATGACATAACCGACGGACGGCTCGGGGGAATCGACTTACGGCAGTCGCACAGAAGGGACTTGGAGCAACAGCCGATGGATTATCTGCTGGGCGTGGGAATCGCGGCGGCCTACTTGGCAGTCCGGTACTTCACTCTGCGTTGGGTCCCCACTGGGGGGCGCCGTGCCGAGAGTGCAGTTGTCCGGGAGCCAGGCCTCTACGCCGCTCGGTCTCTAGTCTCGCTCGTCTTGCTGGCCGCCGCCTTCGCCTTTCTGCTCTTCCGTGCGAGCCACACCAGCCTGCTGTTCCCGCCCGTCAGTGGGGTGGCGGCCATTCTGCCCAGCGTCGTCGGGGTGGTCTTCTCGCTTCTGGCGCTGATGCAGGTGTCGCAGGCCAAGCGGTTGCCGGAGTTTCTCGGGCTGTCGACGGGGCGAAAGGTGCTGTTCGTCAATGGGATGTTCGCCCTCTGTCGCCATCCCATGTACGCGGGCGTCTTGCTGGCCCTCTGGGGGCTGCTACTCAGCGAGCCCTACGCGCTCACCGTATTCGTCGTCGCCTTGCTCAGCCTCTCCTTCATCCTCGAGGCAAGCCACGAGGAGCAAACGATGGTGCGCGACTTTGGCGCCTATTACAGCCGCTACCAGGCCACGGTGCCTTTCCTGGTGCCGTTCGGCTTCCTTAGGTCCAGACAAGTCGCCGACGCCAATGGCGGCCAGAGCGCGACTGCGCCAGCTAGTCCGGGCGGCAAGAGGAAGCAAAGTGCCCGTCGTGGGCGCCGCTAGGAAGCGCCGCCGGGGCGGGCACGGCGGGTGGGGCCGGCTTTCCGAGCAGTTGACGGCCGTGTGCGGCCACTTGCAGCAGCGAAGACGCCACCTGTCATTCTGAGCCCCGCCGCGGCGGGGCGAAGAATGACAGGTGGCGCTCGCACGCGCGCCCCCCGCTGCGGCGGGGGAGATTCTGAGCGGCCGCCAGGCCGCGAAGAATGACAGAGGCCGTCTTCGTAGGTGACAAGACAGCAGCCCCTGCCTGGGCCGTGCTGGCCAATCCGGGCAGGGGCTGGCAGGCTGGGTCGTTCGCCTGCGCCGACTAGGTGCGGTTGGTGGTGCCCTCCCAGGTGCTGATGCGAGACGTGCGGCCGAGCTCCTCTTCGCTGAACCAGCGCACCGTGGCCGTCTTGGTCTCGGTGTAGAAGGCTAGGCCGTCCCTGCCCAGGATGTGCAAGTCGCCGAAGAACGAGTCCTTGTGACCGGTGAAGGAGAAGAACGACACGGGCACCGGAATGCCGACGTTCACGCCGCACATGCCGCCGTGGGTGCGGCGGATGAACTCCCGGCCGTAGTAGCCGCTGTTGGTGAAGATGCAGGAGCCGTTGGCGAAGCGGCTGCCGTTGGCGATGGCCAGGCCTTCCTCGAAGTCGTCGATGCGCTTGATGAAGGTGACGGGGCCGAACACCTCCTCCCGCCCGCAGCTCATCTCCTCGGTCACGTGGTCGAAGGCGGTTGCCCCCACGAAATGGCCGCCCTCGCAGCCTGGCACCACCGTGTCGCGGCCGTCCAGCAGCAGCTCCGCGCCTTCCTCGGCGCCCCTGGTGATCCAGTCCTTGACGAACTTCTGGTGTTCGGCCGAGACGACCGGCCCCAGCTCGGTCTTGGGGTCGTAGGCGCAGCCGATCACGCGCTCTTTGGCAAACTTGGTGAAGTAGTGCAGGAACTCGTCGGCGCAGGCGTTCTCCACGCAAAGCACGGGCAAAGCCATGCAGCGCATACCGGCGCAGCCGTACGTGGAGTTGACGATGCCGCGGGCGGCGCGCTCGAGGGAGGCGTCACGCAGGACGATGCCGTGGTTCTTGGCCTCGGTCTGCGCCTGCACCCGCTTGCCGTGGGCCGCCGCGGTGGAATAGACGTGCAGGCCAGTGCTGGTGGAGCCGATGAAGGACACGCCCTTGATCAAGGGATGGCGCAGCAGGATGTCAGCCTCGCCGCGGCTGCAGGTAACGATGTTGACCACACCGCGCGGCAGCCCCGCCTCGTAGAGGAGCTCGAGCAGGCGCATGCCCGACAGCGGTACCCAACTGGCCAGTTTGACCACCAGGGTGTTGCCGGCGGTGATGCAGAGTGGCACCAGCCAGCCAAAGGTGATCATTGCCGGGAAGTTGAAGGGTACGATGCCGGCGAAGACGCCGAGCGGCTCTCTGTAGGACGACGTGTCGTGGTCGGGCGTCACGTTCATCATGGAGTTGCCTTGCATCAGCATCGGCAGCGACATCGCCATCTCGCAGGCTTCGGCTATCTTGACGTATTCGCCTCGCGCCTCGTCGAGGTTCTTGCCCACCTCGGTCGAGGTCAGCACGGCCAGCTCGTCGAGGTGTTGCTCCACCAGGGCCTTGAAGCGGTACATGACCTGGGCGCGCACCGCCACCGGGCGGTTGGACCAGGCCGGGAAAGCGTCCGCCGCCGCCTGGATGGCATCGTTCACCTCGTCGGCGGTGCAGCACGGTGCCATGGCGATCACTTCGCCGGTGCTTGAGTTGGTGACCGGCATGTACTTGCTGGCCTTGGACTCCAGCCACTCGCCGTTGATGCAGTACCTCAGTCTCTTCGGTTCCGACACTGCTCTACCCTTTCTCTAGAATCTTGTTGCTGTCGGCTCGCTAGGCCGACGGGGCGACCCCGCAATGGCGACGAGGGATAACTGGAAGGTGCCGGCACTATAGCAGTCGGCCGGTAGCGGGTCAAGCCCGGCGCCGCGGCCCGTCCCTGTCTTGAGGAAGGAGAGCAGCAGCCGGAGCGGCGCGCCCAGGTCAATCTCACCTGGGCCAAGCAAGAGGGGCGCCCCGGCCGGGGCGCCCCTCTTGTCGCGGCGAGCAGCTGTTGGCGATTACCAGGGAATCTTGCCCACTAGCATGTTGCCGGCGATGTACAGGACGACTAGGGCCACGTAACCCAGGGAATCTTCCCCGCC
>JAJZQK010000123.1 GCA_021847625.1 Chloroflexota bacterium | reverse complement strand
CATCCGAGCACCATCCCTGGAGGCACATGCCCATCGGCCGACCACGATAACCGCCTCCTACCACAAGGACCACTCTCCCGGAAACGTGACGGACACCCCAATCACGTTGTGGCCTTGACAGGTGGTAAAGGTCAGGCTAGAATGGGTCCCGGTTTGTGCGGCTCTGGCATTGAGCCACCGCAACGATGCGCCACCTTGCCCTCCTGAGTGTTTCGATGCGGAAAGCGCGGTGCTATAATCTCCCACGCCGCCACGGAGGTTACGGACAGTGCAGACGGAATATGGCCGGTTGGCCGTCTATCTAGCGGTTTGCCTAGTGTTCCCCTTTATTGCGACCTCCCTTGCCTGGATAGTGCGTCGCAAGAGCCCATCGAAGGTTAAGTCTGAGACCTACGAGTGCGGCATGGAGACGATAGGCGACACTTGGGTGCAGTTCAAGAGCCGTTACTATCTCTATGCGCTGATCTTCGTGGTGTTCGACGTCGAGACGGTGTTCCTCTACCCGTGGGCGGTTGTCTACAACCAACTGCGGTTGTTCGCTTTTGTGGAGATGTTTGTCTTTATCGGCATCCTGGCGGCGGGGCTCGTGTACGCTTGGCGCAAACGTGCCCTCGAATGGAAGTGAGCGGTAAGAAATGACAGAGATCGAACTCACTAATGGCCTCCCGGAAGAGGTTGAAGAGGACGTAAAGCGCAATGTGCTGTTGACCACCGTCGACAGTCTCTACAACTGGGTGCGCAGGAATTCGCTCTGGCCGGTTACCTTCGGCCTGGCCTGCTGTGCCATCGAGATGGTGGCGACCGGCGGTGCCCGCTACGATATCGCCCGGTTCGGAGCAGAGGTGTACCGAGCCTCTCCCCGGCAGGCGGACTTGATGATTGTGGCGGGGACCGTGACCTGGAAGATGGCCGATGCGGTGCGGCGGATCTACGATCAGATGCCCGAGCCCAAGTACGTGATCGCGATGGGCTCGTGCGCGAGCACGGGCGGCACCTTTCACAGTTCCTACGCCGTCTGCCCGGGCGTTGACACCATCTTGCCGGTCGACGTCTATGTGCCGG
Organism: Chloroflexota bacterium; assembly: GCA_021847625.1. The sequence continues at coordinate 6,911 of JAJZQK010000123.1, read as the reverse complement.
GGTGCCCGCCGCGCCCGGAGGCTTTGCTTTACGGGCTGATGCAGCTGCAGAAGAAGATCGACCGGCAGAGTGTGACGAGGGGCCGGCTTTAGGAGATAGGCAGTGGCAGTAGAGTACAAGAGCGCGGAGGATGTATCTTTCCTTTCCAGTCTGCAGGAGCGCTTTCCTGAACTGGTTGTGACGCACCCGGAGCGCGGCATGCCGATCGTCTCGGTGCCGGCCCCCATGTTGCTGGAGGTCGTCCGCTTCTTGCACGACGATCCCAGCTGCGACTTCAAGTTCCTGGATAACGTGACCTCCGTCGACCGCCTCGACCATTTTGAGGTCGTCTATCACCTGTTCTCCATCAGCCACGGGCACGCGGTGGCGTTGAAGTCCACCATCTCGCGGGAGACGCCGACAATCTCCTCTGTCACGTCCGTCTGGCGGGGTGCCAATCTGCAGGAGCGAGAGGTGTACGACCTGATGGGCATAGAGTTCGCCGGCCACCCCGACCTGAAGCGGGTGCTACTCTGGGAAGGCTTCGAGGGGCATCCCTTGCGGAAGGACTTCCGCCAGCAGAGCCCCGAGGTGTTGGCACACAGTCTCCTTCGTCGAAAAGACGAGACGCGGTAGGTGCAAGAAATGGTATCGGAACTGGTCAGAGAAGACGACCACACGATTGTCGTCAATATGGGACCTCAGCACCCCAGCACGCACGGGGTGTTTCGGCTCGTCGTGAAGGTCGACGGCGAGCTGATGGTCGACGTCGAGCCGGTGTTTGGCTACCTGCATCGGGGCATCGAGAAGGTGGGCGAGGGACGTACCTATCTCCAGGTTACCCCTCTTACGGACCGTCTAGATTACTTCTCCGGGATGCTCAACAACTACGCCTACGCGCTGGCCGTCGAGGGCCTAGCGGGCATCGAGGTACCGGAGCGGGCCCAGTACATCCGCGTGATAATGGGGGAGCTAAACAGAATAGCGAGTCACGCGCTCGCAAATGGGTTCTGGAGCTCGGACCTCGGCTGCTATTTCACCCCCGTCCTGTTCGCCTTCCGCGACAGAGAGAAGATTCTGGACCTCTTCGAGATGACCTGCGGTCAGCGGATGACGTTCAACTACATCAGGTACGGCGGCGTGGCGCGAGACCTACCGGAGGAGTTTATCCCTGCCTGTCGAAAGCTTCTGGACGAGCTCCCTCGCCTCATTGACGAGTATGAGGCCCTGCTCACGGAGAATGAGATTGTCGTCGCCCGCACCAAGGGTGTGGGGATAATCCCCGCCGAGACGGCGATCAACTACAGCATGAGCGGCCCGGCGCTGCGGGCATCGGGGGTCCCCTACGACGTGAGACGGTCGGCGCCCTACGGCATCTACGACCGATTCGACTTTGATGTCATCACCGGCGAGGTTGGCGACTCCTTCGACCGCTACATGGTGCGCGTAAAGGAGATGCGTGAGAGCGTCAAGATCGTGCGCCAGGCGCTGAGAGACATACCCGAGGGCCCCGTGCACGCCGACGTTCCCCGGCTGTTGCAGCCGCCGCCAGGTGAGTACTACGGTCGCCTGGAGTCGTCCCGTGGAGAACTGGGCATCTATCTGGTGAGCGATGGTTCGGTCAGCCCGTGGCGTTTCCACGTGAGGGCGCCGTCGTTCGTTAACCTTGGCATCCTCCGCGAGGCGCTGGTTGGCTGGAAGATCTCCGACGCCATCGCCATTCTGGGCAGCATCGACATCGTGCTGGGTGAGGTGGATAGGTAGATGGACGTAATCTTCAACATTTTCGGCATTCTCAACGACCTAGCCGTGTCGGTGCTCGGTCCTTGGCTGCCCTACCCTCTCCTGCAGGTCGTGCTGACCATCGGGGCCATAATCATTCTCTTCGCCTTCCTCATCCCCACGGTGATGATCCTCGTCTATCTGGAACGGAAGGTGATCGGTAGGATTCAGGATCGGTACGGGCCGAACCGGGTTGGTCCTTTCGGCATCTTCCAGTCGGTGGCCGACGTCGCCAAGCTGTTCATCAAGGAAGACATTACTCCCGCGGCCGCCGATAAGTTGGTCTTCCAGCTGGCGCCGGCCGTGGTACTGATTCCGGCAGTTGCCATCTACGTTGTCTTCTCCTTCGCCCCCGGCGTGGTCATTGCCGACCTCACGATTGGTCTACTCTTCGTCATCGCCATCTCGTCGCTCGCAACCGTGGGCGTGTTTATGGCCGGCTGGGGATCGAACAACAAGTACGCCCTTCTTGGCGGCATGCGCGCGGTGGCGCAGATGGTCAGCTACGAGGTGCCGCTAGGGCTGGCCGTGCTTGGCGTGGTGATGATCTCTGGGACGCTGTCTCTCAACGGTATTGTGGCTGCCCAGAACAGCATATGGTTTGTCGTAGTGCAGCCGGTTGCTTTCGTGATCTACTTCATTGCTGCTATCGCCGAAGTGAAGCGCTCGCCTTTTGACATCGCCGAGGCGGAGTCGGAGATTGTGGCCGGATTTCACATCGAGTACAGCGGGATGCGTTTTGCCCTCTTCTTCCTGGCGGAGTACCTGGAGGCGTTCGCCATTTCCGCTTTGGCGGTAATGCTCTTCCTGGGCGGATGGCAGGGCCTGCCAATCCTCGATCAGATCATTCCGCCGTACGTCTGGTTTGTCGGTAAGACATTTGTAATGTTCTTCGTGCTTCTGTGGATCCGCGGGACTCTGCCGCGCCTGCGGCCGGATCAACTGATGGGCTTCGCCTGGAAGGGCCTGGTGCCGGTGGCGCTGCTCAACATTCTGGTAACCGGCGTCGGCATCATCGTCTGGCGGGGGTTCTAAGCAAGGCGACGCGAGTTAGCTCGCGCCGCCTCCTGCGGATGGATCGAGCGCAGGGGTAGTAAGAAGGCTAGGGGTGATGAGAGTGCTCGGCTTAGGCATAGTCAAGGGAATGTGGACGACGTTGCGCCATTTTGCGTCGCGTCCCATCACCATGCAGTACCCGGAGGAGAACCGGCCTGTGGCAGCGCGCTCCCGTGGCGTGCCGGTATTCGACTCCAGCAAATGCCTGATGTGCTCGTATTGCGCGCGGGCTTGCCCTCACGGGAACATCATGATGGAAGTCTCCTTCAACGCGGACGGCGCCCGCGTCTTGGAGCGGTACGACCTGGACCTTGGGTACTGCATGTTCTGCGGGCTCTGCGCGGAGGCGTGCCCAACCGGCGCGTTGACCTTCGGGAATCAGTATGAGCACGCCGTGTATTCACGCAAGGAGAACATTCTCACCAAAGAGAGATTCGCCGCCGAGCGGCAGCGTCTCCTGGCGTCCCCGGAGCCAAGAGGTAGGAAGGGGATGAAGATCGCATGAACGATCCGCTGCTAGCGCTTGTATTCTACGCTCTTGCCGGAGTGACGATCGTTTCGTCGCTGGCGGTCGTGACGATGCGAAACATCGTTCACGCCGCCCTAGCCCTGGTGCTTGCCTTCGTCGGCGTGGCCGGCATATACATATTGCTCAGCGCCGACTTCGTGGCCGCGGTGCAAGTCCTAATCTATGCCGGAGCCATCGCCATCCTGCTCTTATTTGCGATTATGCTTACGCGCTTCCCGGGATCCCGGCGCAGCAATCCAGCCAACTCTCAGCGGGGCATTGCCTTGGTTATGTCGAGTGCACTGCTGGCTGTGCTGGTGACTGTTCTCCTCGGCACGAACTGGGTGGCCGAGGCACCGGCCGCGGCAACCTCGTCCGTTGAGGTAATCGGGAGGCAGTTGTTCACAACATATGCCCTTCCCTTCGAGGTGGCGTCGGTACTACTGCTGGTGGCGATGGTCGGCGCCATCATCTTGGCCAGGGAGGACTAAGATGCTGACTCTAACACTGAACCACTTCCTGATCCTTGGCGCGATCATGTTCTGCATCGGCCTCTACGGCGCGCTGGCGAAGGGTCACGCCGTGGCCGCTTTGATGGGCATCGAGCTGATGCTGAACTCGGTCAACATCACGATGATTGGTTTTGCGCGCTTCGCCGCGCCTACGCAATTGATCGGACACGTCTTCGCCATTTTCGTTATCACCGTCGCCGCCGCCGAGGCCGCGGTTGGCCTGGCGATAGTCCTTGCGATCTATCGCTCCCGGCGTACGGTCGATCTCGAGAATGTGGATCTACTGAAGTGGTAGTTTAGGGGGAGTTTAAAGCTGATGCTAGATTACGCTTGGCTGATTCTGGCGCTACCACTGGCAGCGTTCATCACTGTTGTCGCCTTCACGCTGAAGCGACCGCAACTGAGCGGCTACTTGACGATTGCCGGCATCTTTGGCGCGTTCGTCGTTTCGGTGGGTTCTTTCTTCGCCGTGGCCGGCGGACAGCACCTGGACGTAAGCTTCGTCTGGTTCTCCCTGGGCGATACCCAGTTCAGGCTTGGCCTCCTGGTCGACTCGTTGACCGCGATGATGCTCATCGTAGTGACGGGCGTCAGCCTGCTCGTGCAGATCTATAGCCAGGGCTATATGCACGGCGACCCCGGCTACAGCCGTTACTTCGCGTTTATGGCCCTGTTCACGACGTCCATGCTGGGCCTCGTGCTGGCGCCAAACTTCCTGCAACTGTACATCTTCTGGGAACTCGTCGGCCTTTGTTCTTACCTGTTGATCGGGTTCTGGTTCCGCAAGCCCGAGGCTGCCGCGGCGGCCAAGAAGGCCTTCATAACCACCCGCCTGGGCGACCTGGGACTGTTAGTCGGCATCTTGATCATCTTCTGGCAAACGGGCACGTTCTCCTTCGAGGGCGTGGACGAGGCCGTGCGGTCGGGCATCCTGGGCGGTACGATGCTGACGATGGCCACCATCCTGGTCTTCGCAGGCGCTGTCGGCAAGTCCGCGCAATTCCCCTTACACGTGTGGTTGCCGGACGCGATGGAAGGCCCCACCCCGGTTAGCGCCCTCATCCACGCGGCGACGATGGTCGCGGCGGGCGTTTACTTGGTCGCGCGGTCGTTCGAAATCTTCTCGCACGCTCCCACTTCGATGCTCGTCGTGGCCTACATTGGCGGTATGACCGCTCTGATGGCGGCGACGATGGGCGTGGTGAACACTGACATCAAGCGCGTGCTTGCCTATTCAACCATCAGCCAATTGGGCTTTATGATGCTGGCGCTGGGTGTCGGCGGCTATGTGGCCGGCGTCACCCACCTCGCCAACCATGCCTTCTTCAAGTCGATGCTCTTCCTCGGCTCGGGCAGCGTGATTCACGCGGTGGGCGCGCAGGATATGAGCGAGTTCAGCGGTCTCGGCCGGAGGATGAAAATCACGGCGGCTACCTTCCTAGTCGGAGCATTGTCCATATCAGGTGTGCCGCCCCTCAGCGGCTTCTGGAGCAAGGACGAGATTCTGGCTGACGCTCTTCACAATGGCCAGATCCTATTATTCATAATCGCCGTTCTTGCCGCTGTACTGACAGCGTTCTACATGTTCCGCCTGTTCATCCGGACCTTCATGGGGGAGTATCGGGCGCCGGAGCCTTCCGAGGGCGGGCACGGCGGTCACGGTGGCCACCACGGCGTCCACGAATCGCCATGGGTGATGACGATACCGCTCATCATCCTGGCCATACCGTCGTTCTTCTCAGGCCTGCTGGGTTCGCCCCTGTTAGGAAACTGGTACGCCAACTTCCTGGGCGAGGGCGGCCACGCCGCGCCGATGGACCTGTTCGTGGCCGGGGTTTCGCTCGCGGCGGCAGCGGTCGGCATTGGCCTCGCGTGGATGATGTACTCCGCCAAGATCATCTCGGCGCCGGCCATCCAGGCCAGGTTCGCGGGTGTCCACACGTTGCTTGTTAACAAGTACTATATGGACGACCTGTATCTGTGGATCATTCGCCGGGTCGTTCTGGGCATATCCAATGCCTTCCAGGCATTCGACCTGGCCGTGATCGACGGCGTGGTCAACGGCGTCGGCCGGGCGATCGCCGGGACCGGCTCGGTGCTGCGGGCCGCGCAGACCGGCCGCGTGCAGAACTACGGGTTGGCTTTCTTCGGCGGCGTCGTGATTGTCGCCATATTCACGATATTCGTGCGGTGAGGAGGGACGCGAGTTGAGTTTTCCGTACCTGTCCACCATAGTATTCCTACCTTTGGCGGGGGCGGTTATCGTCGCTCTGCTCCCTAAGGAGAATCGCCAAGCGATTCGCATCGTCGCGGCAGGCTTCACGTTCGTTGCCTTGGCGCTCGCGCTGGCCGTTTTCGCCCAATTCAACACGACGGCCAGCGGTCCGCAGTTTGTCGAAAAGGCGATGTGGATTGCGCCGTTCAACATCCAGTACTTCCTCGGCGTCGATGGCCTTAGCCTGCCGTTGGTCGTACTGACGACGCTCCTGACGTTCCTCGCCGTTCTTGCCTCCTGGAAGGTAGACTTGCGGACGAAGGAGTACCACGTCCTTCTGCTGATCCTGGAGACAGGCATTCTGGGTGTTTTCACCTCTTTGGATCTGCTGCTCTTCTTCCTCTTCTGGGAGGTCGAGCTGATGCCGATGTACCTGCTGATCGGCATCTGGGGCGGGCCGCGGCGCGAGTACGCGGCGATGAAGTTCGTCCTGTACACCTTGGCCGGTAGCTCCCTGATGCTCGTCGGCATCCTGGCGCTGTACTTCACGTCGAACCCGCACACGTTCGATATGACGGTTCTGTCGGCGAGCTCCTGGGCGCTCGATTTCCAGATGGTCGTCTTCGCGCTCATCTTCTTCGCCGTCGCGATCAAACTGCCGATGTTCCCCTTCCATACGTGGTTGCCTGATGCACACGTGGAAGCGCCCACGGCGGTTAGCGTGCTTCTGGCGGGCGTCCTCCTAAAGATGGGTGGCTACGGTATGATCCGGATCTGTTTCGACATCATGCCTGACGCTGCTAGAGCCTACGCGCCTTACCTGGCTGCCATAGCCGTCATCAACGTACTCTACGGCGCC
>JAJZQK010000122.1 GCA_021847625.1 Chloroflexota bacterium | reverse complement strand
CGCAGATGATCTTTCTGGAAGAGCAGAAGGCCGGGATAGAACCGGTCAACGCGCGCATCGTCAAGGACATAATCAAGAGGCTCCGTCAGAACGGGGTGACGGTCTTCCTGACGACGCACGACATGACGGTGGCCGATGAGCTGAGCGATCGCGTGGCCTTCATCGTCAACGGCCGCGTCGAGATGCTGGATACGCCCAAGGCCCTGAAGCTGAAGTACGGCAAGCGGGAAGTGGCCGTCGAGTACCTCAACGGCACGGGAGACGTGGAGGCCAGGACCTTCGCCATCGACGGCCTGGGCGACAACGGCGAGTTCGTCGACCTGCTGCGCAAGCACCGGGTCGAGACCATTCATAGCCAGGAGACGACGCTGGAGCAGATCTTCATCGGCGTGACGGGTCAGGAGCTGAAGTGATGGCACGCCTACTATCGACAATGAAGCTTGATGCCAGGGTGCAAGTGCGCTACCGGTTCTATCACGTCTCTATCGGCTTGGCGCTCTTGCTGGGCCTGGCGGCGCGGCAGTTCGTCGACCCGTTGCTGCTGCCGACGATGCTGCCCATGGTGTTCCTGCTGGGCGTCGGCTCGACGGCCATGATGTACATCGCGGGGCTGATCATCTTCGAACGCGATCAGCACACGCTGGATGCGATGTTCGTCTCGCCGCTGCGGCTCACGGAGTACCTGAACTCCAAGATCGCGACGCTGACCTTGCTGGTGCTCGTGGAGGGCACCGTGGTCGTGCTGGCGGCGCAAGGGGCGCTGGGGCTGAACTGGCTGTTGCTGCTCACGGGGGCGGCCTTGCTGGGGATCATGCTGACCCTGTTCGGCACGATCCTCGTCGTGAGGTTCGCCAGCATCACCGACTTCCTGATCTCGGTGACGGCGGTTATCCTGCCCTTGGAGCTGCCGGCGTTCTACTTCACCGGGCTCTCGGATAGCCCGCTGTGGCTGCTGATCCCCACGTCGGCGCCGACGATGCTCATCTGGGGCGCCTGGCACCCGTTGGCGGCCTGGCAGCTGGTCTACGGGTTGGCCTACTCGGCCCTGCTGGTCGGGGTCAGCTATCGTTGGGCCTATGGGGCTTTCACAAGGTATATTGTGAGGCGGGAAAGGAGCTAAGAGATGGCGCAGGTAACAGTGACTGTTCCCCGGACGCGAGCGCCGGGGCTGCTGTCCGCGCTGGGTATGCTGGCTCGCAACGACGTGCGTCTGTTCGGGCGGGATTCGTTCCTGCCGAGCCTGGTGGCGATCAGCATCGGCATGGCCGTGCTTCTCCGCTTCGGGCTGCCGTGGCTAAGCGACCTGCTGGCGGCGAACCCAGGCCTGGGGCTGAGCGGGTCGGCGATCTACCCGCTCCTCGTCGGTTACATGATCATCTTCGAGGCGGCGATGATCGGCGGCATGGTGATCGCCTTCATCCTGCTCGACGAGCGCGACGACCACACGATAGATGCGCTGCTCGTCACGCCCTTGCCGACGACCTACTACCTGGCCTACCGCGTGCTGGTCGCGGCGGTGATCGCCTTCGCCATGGTCATGGCCGGGGTGTACATCGTCGGCCAGGCCCTGATCCCGTTCTGGCAGCTACTGCCGATCGCGGTCGTAGCTTCGCTGATGGGCGCCCTCGCCGAGCTGTTCCTGGCGGTCTACGCCGACAACAAGGTGGAGGGCTTCGCCCAGATGAAGATCCTGGGCACGACCGGCCTGCTGCTGTTCGCGGGCTGGTTCGTGCCCCAGCCGTGGGACCTGCTGGTCGGGCTCTTCCCGCCCTACTGGGCGATCAAGGCCTACTGGCTGGCCGAGGCGGGCGACCCTAACTGGTGGGTAGCCGTCCTCCTCGGCGCCGTGCTGATGTCCGCGACGCTGGCGTATTTCGTGCGGCGCTTCCGGCGCGTGGTGTACGGCTAGGGTTTCTCCTGGCCCGTCAGATGACGTCGGGCTCCCGGTCGCTCAGGCAGGCGTCCACGTGCGTCAGGGCCTGGGCCAGGGCCTCGGGAACGCGGCCGGGGTCGGGTACCCCGCCCTGGGCAAGGGTGGCCGTGCCGCCGCCGCGGCCACCCACCACGCTCATCACCGTGCGGAGCGTGGCGCCCATGTCGCAGTTCACGTCGGCCGAACGGGCGAACAGCAGCTGCCCTTTCTGGCCGGTGACGGCCAGCAGGGCGATCGTCTTCTCCTCCGCCGTGATCTTCTGGGCCAGATGCTTCACCTCGTCCACGGCCCGATTCCCGAAGATCTGGCTCACGACGGCCACGCCCCCTCGGCGGGGCGCCGCCTGCCGCAACGAGGCGGCCTCGTGGCCGAGCAGTTCCTCGCGCAGGGCCTGGACCTCCTTCTCGCGGGCCTTGGCCTCCTCCAGCCAGCGCAGGGCGCCGTCCACGGCCTCGCCGTCGCGCACGGAGAGGGCGTTCGCCAGCCTATTGACATGGTCGTTCTTCCAGCGGTAGTCGCGCAAGGCCCGCCAGCCGCAGGCGAACTCGGCCCGCGTCTCCGTCCCCCGCCGCTCGGTGCGCCTGATCTTGATCAAGCCGACCTCGCCCGCGGCCCGGCAATGGGTGCCGCCGCAGGGCGACCAGTCGAACTGCGCGACCTCCACGATGCGGATGTTCTCGGTCACCGTGGGTGGCTTGCGCAGGGGCAGCTCGGCCAGCCGTTCGGGCGCCACGAAAGCAGAGATGATCGGCCGGTCCTCGAAGACGATCCGGTTGGCCCGGTCCTCCACCGCCGCCAGTTGCTCGGCGGTGAGGTCGGTCGCCGCGACGTCGATGGTGGCGGTCGTCTCGCTGAGGTGGAAGGAGACGGTCTCGGCGTTCGCCGCCTCGACGAAGGCCTGGGAGAGGATGTGCTGGCCGGTGTGCTGTTGCATGTGGTCGAAGCGCCGCTCCCAGTCGATCACGCCCTCCGCCACGTCCCCCGTCACGTCCCGGGGCACGACGTGGACGATGGCCTCGCCGTCCTCGAAGACGTCCAGCACCGGCTGGCCGCCCAGGATCCCCGTGTCGTGCGGCTGGCCGCCGGAGGTGGGGTAGAACAGCGTTTCCGCCAGGATCACGCCCACCTTGCCCTTCAGCTGGCGCCGTTCGACTATCCGGGCCCGGAACGCCCTGGCATAGGGGTTGTCGTAGTCGAGTCTCTTTGTCTTCATATGCCCTCTCCGCGTGCAGTGGCGCGGGCAGCCCGGTCGGATGCGGCCGCCTGTCTTGTCCCTCATTATGCCCCGCGACGCAGCCATGAAGCAAGCCTTCTGGGCCCGCGGGCTTCCCCGTCCCGCTGGCAGCCTGGTGATGGCCTACCTACCACGAAAGGGGCTTTGTTGGATTAGCCCGCTGCTTCAGCGGCGGGCGACCCTCCCGGACACGCAGCCGTCCGCCCATGAACCCTTCTGGGGAGAGGGCACTCTGGAGGGCGCTAGGCCGGTCGCGCCATCAACCGATAGTGACGGATTCCTCTTCCTCGCCGATGTCCTGGTCGGGGGTGAGGCCGCTCTCCCCGTCCTCGTCGTCGGCCGGTGGGACGTTTTCGAGGCGTAGCGAAACCAGCCGAGAGACGCCATCCGGGCCGATGGACACCCCGTAGAGGGTGCCGGCGTGCTCCATCGTGCCGCGGTTGTGGGTGATGACCACGAACTGCGTCTGGTCGGCCAGCGAGGCGAGCATCGCCGCGCAGCGGCGGACGTTGGCGTCGTCGAGGGCCGCGTCTATCTCGTCGAGGACGCAGAACGGGGCCGGCTTCACCCGCAGGATGGCGAAGATGAGGGCCACGGCGGTCAGCGCCCGCTCGCCGCCGGAAAGGAGGGTGAGGCTCTGTAGGCGCTTGCCGGGGGGCTGGGCGATGATCTCGACGCCGGTCTGCAAGGGGTTGTCCCCCTCGGTGAGCACGAGGCGGGCCGTACCCCCGCCGAAGAGGGCGGTGAAGTTGCGGCGGAACTCCCCCGCTACCTCCGCTACCGTCTTCTCGAACTGGCGGCGCATGGCCTGCTCTAGGTCGGCGATGGCCAGGCGGAGACCCCTCGCCGCCTGCTGGAGGTCGGCGTGCTGCGAGAGTAGATACGAGTGCCGGGCCGCCAACTCGGCATGATCGTGCACCGCCTCGGGGTTGACGTTGGCCAGGCCGCGGAGCTGCGAGCGCAGATGGTCGATCTGCCGGCGCAGCTGCTCGGGGCTGAGCGTCTCCTCGGCCACCTCCGGCGCCTCCGCCTCCCAGGGCAAGGGCAACTGTCGCCGGCCCTCATCGTCCTCCAGGCCCAGGTCGCCGCCGATGCGCTCGCGCAGCGAGGCCAGCTCGCCCTGCACGCGCTCCACGGCGGCCGTCGCCGTGGCGCAGGCAGCGCTGAGGGCCGTCTGGCGGCGGTGCAGGTCGTGCCGGCTGGCCTCCAACTGCGCCGTCTGCGCTTGCAGACGGGCCAGCCCTTCGCGCAGGTCACGTTCGGTCGCTTGGTTCTGCTCGTGCTGTTCGGCTAACCCCCGTGCCTTGGCCTCGTCTGCGGCCAGCGCCTCCGCCAGCGCCACCGACTGTTCCTCTATCTGGCCGGCCTCCTGCTGCAGCTGCGCCGTTGCCGCCGCCAGACGGCGTAGTTCCGCCTGCTGCTCGGCGTGTAAACGGGCGAGCCTGGCCTCTTCACGCTCCACGTTTGCCAGCGCCGCTCGCCCCTCGGCCAGGCGGCGCGTGAGGTCCCCGTCGGCCGCGTCCAGCGCCGCCAACGCCTCCCGCGCTTCCTCGACCTTGCCCCGGGCCGCCTCGCGGGCCCGCGCCAAGCGCTCCTGCTCGGCGCTCAGCTCCTCCTCCCGCTCGCCCGCCACAAGCCAGGCCTCTTCGGCGGCCTGGACGGCTTGCTCGGCCCCGGCCAGCTCCCGCCGCCGCCGCTCGGCCTCGCGCAGGCGCGTCGCCAGGTCCGCCTCCGCGCGCTGCTTCGGCACCGCGTGCTCGCGTTCCTGGCGCAGCAATTGCCCGGCGCTCGTCTTGAGATCGCGAATTGCCGCCCGTCGTTCGGCGACGACGTGCTCGGCCTTGACCACCTGCCCGTCGAGGGCCGCCAGACGGGCCGGGCCGTCGCGCAGCTCGCGCTCCTGGCCGAGCAGGCCGCTCTGCTGGGGGCCGAGCGTGCCCCCGGTGACGGCGCCGCTCGATCGCACGATCTCCCCGGCAAGGGTGACGATCTGCCAGCCGCCGGGGCAATCGGCGAGGGCCCGGCGGGCGGTGGGCAGGTCCTGCACGACGAGCGTGCGGCCCAGGAGGTGGCGGGCGACGACGGCGTGGGCTGGCGCGTACTCCACGAGGTCGCTGCCCACGCCCAGCACGCCCGGTCCCCGCACCGGGCAGCTGCTCGGGCCCTGGCGCAGCGTGTCCAACGGCAAGAAGGTGGCACGGCCGGCCCGCGTGCGCTTGAGGAACTCGATGGCCGCCTCGGCGTCGCGCCACCGTTCGACGACGACATCCTGCAGGCGCCCCCCGAGGGCAACCTCCACCGCCACCTCCAGCTCCGGGGGCACGCGCAGGAGGCCCGCCACGACGCCGACGATGCCCTCGAGGCGGTCCGTGCGCTGTCCGCCTCGCCCGGCCCGCAGGACCGCCCGCACGCCCCCGTGGTAGCCGGAGAGGTCCTGGTGCCAACGTTCCAGTACGGCCAGGCGCGCCGCCAGGGCCTGCCGCTCGCGGCGCACGTGCTCCAGCCGCTGCTCCTCCCCTGCCACGGCGTTCTCTGCCTCGGCCAGGGCGCTTTCCTTGGCGGCAAGGTCGTGGGCTAGCGCGTCAAGTTCTTGATCCAGCTTAGCGAGTTGGCCGTTGACGGCGGCGACCTCCTGCTCGATCTCCAGCAGGCGCCCTTCGTTGTCACGCAGGGCCTTGCGGCGCGACTCGATGTCGTGCGCCGCCGCCGTGCGCTGTTCGGCTTGGCGGGCAAGGGCGACCTGGGCCTGGGTCCAACGGTTGGTCACTTGCTCAAGTGCCGCCTCGACGGCGGCGAGCTCGGCCGTGCGGGCCTCGCGCCTGCCGTGGGCCTGGGCGGCGTCCGCGGCGACTTGGGCGAGGTCGGCGGCGAGGCGCTCCTTCTCCGCCGCCAGGCCGGCGCGGGTGCGGTCGCTCGTGGTCAGCTGGGCGGCGCCGCGCTCCTGCCCCTGCGCCGTCTCCCCCAAGCGGCGTTCGATCTCGGCCCCGCGGTCGGCGAGGGCGGCCAAGCGCTCGCGACCGACGGCAATCTCCAGTTGCACCCGGTCGATCTGCTGGGCCAGCGTGGCAGCCTCGGCCGCGAGCGCCGAGCGGCGCCGCTCCATGTTCGTGCGGCGGGAAGCCAGAGTGGCAGCCTGCTCCTCGGCTGTTGCCAGTTCCTCCTCGAGCGCCCGGAGGTCCGCGGCGGCCCGGTGGTCTTCCTCCTCCGCCTTCGTCAGCTGGACCTGCGCCCGCCGCCACTGGTGGCGATACCAGCGCACGAGCAGGCCTTGCAGCTCGGCGGAGAGGGCGGCATAGCGGCGGGCGCGCTCGGCCTGCCGCTCCAGGGTCGCGACTCGCGGGGCCAGTTCCGTCGCCAGGTCGGTGACCCGGCGCATGTTGTCCTCCGTCGCGGCCAGTTTGTCCTGCGATTCCTTGATCTTGAGGTAATGGCGCTTGACGTCGGCGGCCTCTTCGAAGAGATAGCGCCGCTCTTCCGGGCGCAGGCTGAGGACGAGATCGACCATGCCCTGGCCGATGCTGGTGTAGGAGTTGGTGCCGGCGTTTGCCCGCAGGAGCATATCGTTCAGGTCGCGCAGGCGCACGCGGCCGCCGTTGAGCAGGTACTCGTTCTCGCCGGAGCGATAGGCGCGCCGGGTAATGGCCACCTCGGCATAGGGCATGTCGAGCCAGCCCGTCTCGTTGTCGAGGGTGAGCGTCACCTCGGCCATTCCCAACTGGGCGCGCCCGCTGCCCCCGGCGAAGATGACGTCCTCGGTCTTCTTCGTGCGCAGGGCGCGCGCGCTCTGCTCGCCCAGCACCCAGCGCACGGCGTCGGCGATGTTGCTCTTGCCGCTGCCGTTCGGGCCGACGACGGCGGTGATGGGGGAGTTGAATTCGAGCGTGACGGGACTGGCGAAGGTCTTGAAGCCCCTGATCTCTAGACGCTTAAGGCGCAAAGGTCCCTCGTGGGTAGCTAGGCTGTATGATTGTTGGCCGGCCGCTCTTGCCAACGGCACGTCTCGAAAGGGGCTGGTTCGGTCGCCCGACGATGAGTATATCGGTCTGTGGGGAGGCTGTCAACGACCCCCGGAGCCAACGGCGGCCAGGGCCTGTCTAGCGGCGTCCTGCTCGGCGTGTTGTTTGCTGGGACCGCTTCCCTGGGCGAGGACCTCCGCCCCGGCGAGCACCTCGACGATGAACGTGCGGGCGTGGTCCGGCCCCTTCGTCTCCACCGTGCGGTAGGTCGGCGTGAGCTGGCGCTGCGATTGGAGGGTCTCTTGCAGGCGGGACTTGTAGTCCTTGGCCGTTTCGCTCTCTAGCAGGAGGTCCACCTCCGGCTTGAGGAAGCGCATGAGGACTTCGCGGGCCGTTTCCAGGCCCTGGTCGATGGCGACGGCGGCGAGGAGGGCCTCGAAGGTGTTGGCGAGGTTCCCGGGCCGGCTGCGGCCGCCGGAGCTGACTTCGCCGCGACCCATCAGGAGATAGCGGCCGAGGCTAAGGGATTGCGCCCAGCGCGCCAGCGTCTCCCCGCGCACCGCCGCCGCCCGCAGGGTCGTCATCTCGCCCTCGGGCAGGGACGGCTGGGACTGGTAGAGATACTCGGCGGTGAGAAAGCCCAGGATGGCGTCGCCCAGGAACTCCAGGCGCTCGTTCGAGGGCAGGGTGAACTCGGGGTTCTCGTTGAGGTAGGACCGATGAACCTGCGCCTGCTCCAGCAGGTCCCTGCTTTGGAACGTGACCCCAAGCCTCTCCTCCAGGGCGTCCAGGTTCTTCTTGGCCATAGCTGCCTCGGCTTCGCGTTTGTGTGTTATGCTCAGAAGGAAGTATAG